>NZ_JBHZAV010000140.1:0-23667 GCF_042754445.1 Embleya sp. NPDC059213 | reverse complement strand
GGCGGCGGGCGAACTCGCGGGCGCAGAAGTAGGTGCCGTTGAGGGTGATGTCCACGACGGTGCGCCACGCGTTGGGGGACATCTCCTCGGCGGGCGCCGGGAAGTTGGCCGCGGCGTTGTTGATCAGCACGTCCGGGAGTCCGAACGTGTCGACGGCCGCGTCGAAGGCCGCCTCGATCTCGGCCGGCTCGCGGATGTCGCAGGTCGCGGTGGCGATCCGGGCACCGAGGCCGGCCAGGTGCTCGCGCGCTGCCGCCAGGTGCTCGGCTTTGCGGCCGGCGACCACGATGTCCGCGCCGAGGCGGGCGTATTCGGTCGCGATGGCCTTGCCGAGGCCGGTACCGCCGCCGGTCACCAGCACCACGGATCCGTCGTATGTGTCGGGTGGCAGGGCTCGGGCGCCGGGCGGGGCGGGTTCCGGCAGACCCGGGTACGGGGTTGACGTAGAGGCAGCGGGCAGGTCGGTCATGGCGGGGGTTGCTCGACTTCCGGTGTGGTGCGGTGGGCGGTTCCCCGTGCGGAGGCCGCGTACGGCGGTGTCGCGCGAGCGCGCTTGGGGGTCGGCCGCTACGGGGCGAGGCCGAGGCGGTCCATGAGGACCGAGCCGGCGTTGAACAGTTCGACGCCGGCGACGCGGTCGGTGAACACCGGACCCTGGGTCGATTCGGCGTACACCCACATCGGCAGGTCGGCCGCGAGCGTGCGTTGCAGGTCGGTGTAGGCGGCCTTGCGAGCGGCCGGGTCGGTGGCGGCACGGCCGGCCGCGAGGGCACGATCGGCGTCCGGGTTCTTCCAGCCGATCAGGTTCTGCGGGCTGGTGGAGACGAACGCGTTCCAGGCGCGGGGTTCGGGGTCGATCACCCAATCCTGGTAGAGGGTGGCCTGGTAGTTCCTGTTCACCGCCACACGGGTGATGTACGCGGTGATGTCCAGCGGTTCGATGCGCATGGACACGTTGCGGTACGCGCGCAGCCGGCTCTGTAGGTACTGGGCGATCTTGTCCGTCACCGATGCCTTCGGGACGACGAAGGTGAAGTCGGTCGGGCGGCCCTGGGCGGCGAGTTCGTCGAACAGGCGCTGTGCCTCGACCCGGTCGGGGGCCGGTTGGGCGGCGCCGGGGTCGAAGAACGGCGAGCCGGTGTTGAAGTAGCCGCGGGCCGGAACCACGCCGAGATCGAGGGTCCTGGCCATCTCCGCCGGGTCGATGGCGAGCGCGAGCGCGCGGCGGGCCCGGACGTCGTCGAAGGGGGCTCGGGTGAGGTTGAACTGCACCGCCTGGCCGCCGTTGGCACGTACCGGCCGGCTGTGTAGGCCGTGCTTCGCGCGGTCGAGCAGCGCCTCGGCGCCGATGACGATGTCGGCTCCGCCGGAGCTCAACGTGTTGTACTGCTGTTCGATGTCGCCGACGACCTTCACATTGACCTGGTCGAGATAGGGCAGGCCCTGGTCCTTTTGCCAGTAGGCGGGGTTCTTCCGGTAGATCTGCTCGGCGCCGCGGGTCCAGCGCGCGAGGGTGAACGGCCCGGCGCCGATCGGCTGATTGCGGTACACGTCCGGCCCTTTCGCGAGCACGGAGGGGGCCGCGATGAAGGTCAGGTCCACCGCGACCGTGCGATCGAAGGTGGGGTTGGGCGCGGCGAGGGTGATGCCGAGGGTGAGCGGGTCGACCACCCGAAGGGTGAGCCCGAGGGCGGCGACACGGTGTTGTGAACGCACGTCGGGCCTGGCGTGCATCTCCCAGTTGGTACGCACCGCGTCGGCGTCGAACGGGGTCCCGTCGGAGAAGGCGACGCCCCGGCGCAGCCGGAGAGTCCAGGTGGTGCCGTCGGTCGTGGTCAGGGCCTCGGCGAGGTGGGGCTTGACGGTGTCGGACTCCGGGTCGAGGTAGACCAGCGGGTCGTAGAGCGCGGCCATGCGGGCGTTGTCGGCCGGCGCGCCACCGTAGCTCGCGCCGAACGGGTCGAGGGAGTTCGCCTCGCCGGTGGCCAGCATGGTGAGTGTGCCACCGGCCCGCGGGGGCCTGGTTCCGGCCCGACTCCCGTCCCCGGTCGGCCCGTTCCCGTTGCCGTCCGTGTCCCCGCCCGCGCATGCCGTGGTGGTCAGCAGCGCGGCGGCGATGAACGTCGCGGCGACCGTTCGGGGGCGATCGGCATGTCCGGCAGCGCGCATGTGTGGTTCCTCGCATCGAAGTTGGAGCGTCCGGCGAACGGGTGGTGGCGGATGGTCGGGGGTCAGCGGCGGAAGCGTCGGGCGAAGTGGGCCCGGCGGCGCGCGAGGGAGACGGCGCGTTCGGCGCGGGACGTCCGGCGCACGTCGGCGGGGACGCGGTCGTCGAGGTCGGCGAACGGGACCACATGGGCGACCGGCGTCGGCGCGGTGCGGGCCCGGACCCAGCGCCAGGCGACGTGCCCGGCGGAACGTCCCTCGGTGTCCAGCCAGTTGGGCAGTCCGGGGTCGGTGTGGGCGACCACGATGCGCACGACGCCGTCGGCGTCCACGTGTGCTTCCTGGCCGTTGAGGGCGTTCTGCCGGTTGTGGATGTCGAGCGATTCGAACCACGGCCTGCTGTAGAGCATGACGCTCCAGTAGTCCGCGTCCGGCGCCTCGGTCTCGATGAGCAGCGCCTGGTCCGGTCCCAGTTCGTAGGCGCCGCCGCCGTAGCGGATGCCCTGGGCGCCGCCGGGTACCGAAGCCGGCGGCGAGATGCGGTTCGGGCCGCCCGCGCGCTCGTACACGGTGTCCATGAAGGGGCCCCAGTACTCCATCGTGGCCCGCTGCCACACGGTGGCCTCGGCGATGCGGGCGGCCAGCCGGGTCGGCGTCAGCGGCGCCGGGAACCGGCCTGCCGAGCCGATCCGCTCGATGACGAACTCGCCCGTGCGGTCGAGGTCCAGGTCGCACACGTACACCCGGATCGACAGGTATCGCGCCCGCCGATCCAGTCGCAGCCACGGCTCGGTGTGCTCGCCGGGCCGAACCGCGGCGACGACCAGTTCGAACGACCCGTCCTCGGCGACGTCGAGGGCATCGATGTCGCACTCGGCGAACACGCCGTACTGCTCCATCTGCATGTCGCCTTCGACGACCGACACGATGAGGTTGCGCACCCCGGCGAGGTTGCCGGTCACCCGGTAGCCGTGGTCGGCATCGACGCGGGCCCGCAGGTACACGTTGTCGACGTTCGGGCCGCCCCACTTGACCACGTCGTCGTCGAATCGGTGGAACGTCGGGAACGCCGGATCGCCGTGCTCGACGGTCGACTGCAGCGCGTGGATCGCCACCCGGGTCAGGTGGCGGAGGCCGTCGGCGGGATCGGGGTGATCGCCGGCGCGGATCGTGCGACCCAGGTCCGCCAGTTCCGCGCAGAACCGGTCCCACGTGGCGAAGCACGCGGCAGTGGCCTGCTCCGGCGTCGCCGGTGTCTCGGGCGTCGCCGGTGTCTCGGGCGTTGCTGCGGTCTCGCGTGTCTCCAGCCTCTCGGGTGTTGCCGGTGCCTCGGGCGCCGCCGGCTGCGCCGGGTCGTCGAGCGTTTCGAAAGTGTCGGCCATGAGGCTGCCCGCCCTTCTGATCTGAGCACGTTTTGAGGCGACGCCTTAATTAAGGCACCGCCTTAGTAAGGCACGGTGCACATGCCGAGTCAAGGGCCATCCCCACCCGGGGAAGGCGCGCTCACGGGCGGCTCCGACGCGCCCCCGGGCGTGCCCCGGATCCCGTCTCGGGCAGTCCCGCCCCGCGGTCACGCAGGGTCGGCACCCGCTCGCGACGATGGGTCGAACCCGCTCCCCGGACGGCCCGAACCGGCTCGCACGAACCGTCGAACCCGCTTTCCCGGATCGCTCGAACCCGCGGTTACGCTGGCCCAATGCCTCGCGACGCGACCACCACCCGCAACCGGATCATCGATGCCGCCGAACAGGTGTTCGCCGAGCAGGGCGTCGGGGAGTCAAACCTGCGCGACATCCACCGCCTGGCCGGGCAGGCCAACAAGTCCGCGCTGCACTACCACTTCGGTACTCGCGACCGGCTCCTCGACGCGGTCATGGAACGCCACCACGCGCACGTCGACCCGCTGCGCGCCGCCCTGGTCGAACGACTCCGCGCGGCCCCCGCCCCACCGGACATCCCGGCCGTCCTCGACGCCCTGGTCGCCCCGCTCGCCGCCCAACTCGGCACCCCGTCCGGTCGCAACCGCATCCGCATCGTGGACCGGATGCGCCACGACCGCGGCCTGTCGGCAGCCACCCTCATCCCCGAAGACGCCGCTCCCGAACTGCCCTGGCTCTTCGATCGGTTGAACGACCATCTCGCGCATCTCCCGCAGTCGGTACGGGAGTTCCGCGTGCTCTCCTGGTCCGCCATGTCCACCGGCGCGCTCGCCGACTGGGCCCGCCACAGCAGCGGCACCACGGCTCCGCTCGGCTTCACCACCGACGAACTCGTGGCAAACCTGGTGGTCATCGGCACCGCGCTCCTCACCGCCCCCGCCCCCGCCACACCCGCGCCTTCACACGACCGGCAGCGGGCGTGACCACCGGCCGCCCGCGTCGCGGCCGCGCGCGGACGGCCCCGGCAGCTCCCGGCGAGCGGTCGGCCCTGCGGTACCTCGCGTTGTCGACGACCGTCGGCCCGACCGGAACGGAACGACCGGTTGCGGGAGTACACGCGGTGCGTGCCGACCACGACGTGACGGCGACCCCGGGAAGCCGCGACCGACACGGCGGGACCAACGCGTGCGTCATCTCCCACAGAGTCGTCACCGGTCCGCCGCGCAGGGCGGCCGGGCGACACCAGGAGCAGGCACGTAGACGGTACGACCGGCGCAGGGAAGGGAGTTCCGCGCCGGCGCATCGAGCCGACGAACCCTGGGAAGCCGTCGGGGTGGTCGGGATCGCGACGGGGGCTCGGATGTGGGGGCGGGCGGTCCCCACGTCGCCGGCGAGACCGGAGCGGTGAGGTGCAACTCGGGCAGTTCGCCGCCGTGTTCGACCCGCAGGGCGTCGAGCCGGCCGGAGCGCACGACCCACCCGCCGGCGATGCCGTCGATGTCGTCGCCGAAGCCCCGAAAGGGCCCGTCCGGCACCCGCCGGGAGCGAAACCGCGATCCGTGGGGCTTGCGCTCCAGTCGGCACTGCCGTTCACACCCATTGCCCGGAACGCCTCGGTGCCGGCCAGGCACTCGGCGTGCGCGGGACCATCAGGCCCCACTCGACCGCCAGACGAACGACCACTGCAAGCGGTGCAGTTGCGTATCGATCTCCCCGACAAGCGGCAATGGCGCGGAGATCGCCCGCCCGGCAGCCGAACGGGACCCCCCTCCCGACGCCGGAGGCCACAGCCGAGACCGTGGGCTCTGTCGTGCAGATTGCTCGACGACCAATCCCGCCGGAATCCGGTGCCGTATCTTGCCGTGGGGGCGGCCGGAAGCCGGACGCTGCCGGCCCGCCGAGGGGGCTGCCGCACCGTGCTCACCTGTTCCGTCGCATCGGGCGGGTCACTCGTGTGTGCGCCTGTCCGCAGTCGGTCGATTCTGGCCACGTGGTCCACGCGGGTCGGGGTGCAGGAGGAAGGTGAGTGTGAGGCCGACGAGCAGAATCGCTGCCACCAGGGCCGCAGTGGCCGAGATGGCGGAACTGCTCGACGGGAGAACGCTCGTGGGGCCCTCTCGGGAGCCCGCGAGGGCAATGTAGGCCGCCACGACGAGGGTGATGCCGGCGGCGGTGCCGATCTGACGTACGGCGTTGTGGGTTGCGGCGGCGACTCCCGATTGTTCGCGCGGGATCTCGCGGAGGGCGATGTGGGTGAGTTGGGCGCCGGCCAGGCCCACTCCGAGTCCGTACAGGCCCAGCCACGCCGTGGGCGTCCACCAGGTCGACGGAGACAACGCGGCCAGGGCGAACGCGCCCATGGTGGCGATTTCGATGCCGAGGCCGGCGCGCACCCAGCGGAGCGGGGCATGGCTGCGGGTCCGGCTCGCGAGGGCTCCCGCGATCAGCACACCCACGGACAGTGCCGTGGGCGCGGCGGTGACCTGGGTGGGCGAGGCGTGGAAGGTCTCCCGTATCCAGCCGGGGATGACGGCCAGGAGGCCGAACTCGCCGAGGGCGATCACGCCGGCGATCAGGTTCGCGGTCCTGAAGCCGGTGTTCGGGCGCAGGGCCGACGGCGTACGGCGGGGTCGCCGGAGGACGAGGACCAGGGCGACCGCTGCCGCGAGTGCGGCGGGGGCGATGGGCAGGGGCCATGGGCGTCCGAGCAGCTGCGGGGTGTCGTGGGGTTGCCACCAGCCGTGGAGCGGGCCGTCGACGACGGCGAAGGCGGCCGTCACGAGAACGATGGCGACCCTGGCCGTTTGGCGTTGGTCGACGGTGCTGTGGTGGCCGGGGATGGGGGCGTGGCGCGTCAGGGCGATGAGCATCACCGCGGCACAGGCCGGCGCCGGTGCGGCCATGGCCCAGCGCCAGGAGTGGTGTTCGGTGAGCCATCCGCTCAACAGGGGGCCGATGGCGGCGCCGGCGCCGATGGTGGCGCCCCAGAGTGCGAAGGCTCGCGTCTGGTCGTGGCCGGGGAGGTGCTGTCTGAGCAGGCCGAGCGAGGAGGTGGTGAGGACGGCTCCGGCGAGGCCCTGGGCGGCGCGTACGAGGAGGAGTTCGGTGGGGTGGGTGCTGGTCGCGGCGGCGAGGGCGAGGACCGCGAAGGCGGCGAGTCCGCCGAGGAAGACGCGGCGGTGTCCGTGGCGGTCGGCCAGGGCGCCGGCCGGGAGGAGGGCGGCGGCGAGGGTGATGGCGTAGGACGCGAACAGCCATTGGGTGTGGGTGCGATCGATGTGCAGGTCGGTGGCGATCCACGGGAGGATGGCGGACACGCTGCTGGTGTTGGCCACGACCAGGGAGGCGCCGAGCCCGGGTGCGAGTACGCCGCCGCGTCGGAGTGTTGTGGTCGAGGGGGCGGGTGGTGCGTTCATCCGGGCGCCGTTCCTGGGTTGGGTGGGTCGGTCGCGGAGCCGTACCCGTGTGCGGGGTGGTTGACGAGCGTCGGCGGGCATTCGGGCGACGGTGCGGTCGGGGTGTCGGGGTGGGTTAGGATCGCGCAACCGTTGTCACCCACCGCACGCTCTCGAACCCGTGGCGCAGCCGTCCGGGATACGGTTCGTGCGCCTGTTCGTCTCATCGTGTGAACCCGCCGGGTCTGTCCGGTCCGTTCGGCGTTGCGTCGTGTCGGTGCCGGGCGATCCCGTCGATCGCGGCTGGGCGCGGGGGCGGGCGTGCGTGGCACGTATGAGAGGACGCGCGCCGTGGAGGTTCTGTCCGAGGTCTCGCGCACGCTGGGCGAGTACCTGCTGCTGCCGAACGAGACCACCGAGGAATGCACCCCGGACCGGGTCGATCTGACGACCGCGTTGGTGCGGCACCGGGTCGGCGAGGCATCGCCGTTGCGGGTGGCCACTCCCCTGCTGAGCGCGATCATGGAGGCGGTGTCCGGCCCGCGTCTGGCGATCGCCCTGGCGCAGTGCGGCGGTTTGTCGTTCGTCCACCAGAACCAGCCTGTCGAGGCACAGGTCGAGGATGTGGCGACGGTCAAGCGGCACAAGGCGGGTTTTCGGCCCGCGACGGTGTCGCTCAAGCCCACCGCGACGCTGGACGAGGTCGCGGAGCTGGTCCGGGAGTCGGGGGCGGAGCAGGTGCCCGTGACCGAGGACGGAACGGTGGGCGGACGGCTGGTGGGGCTGATCGGTCCCGGTGACTTCCACCGGGACCGCCACGGCGGGGGCGCGCCGGTGTCCGCGCGCATGCGCGGGGTCGGGGACCTTCTCACCGCGCCGGTGGGCGTGTCCCTGGGTGACGCGAACGCGTTGTTGTGGGACCGGCGCGCGGACGTACTCGCGGTGGTGGACGGCGCGGGCGTGCTCGATTCGCTGGTCCTGCGCCGCGACTACGACACGCACAAGCGGTTCCGGCACGAGAGTGTCGACGGTCTCAAGCGGTTGCGGGTGGCCGCCGGGGTCAATACGCGTGACCATCGCGATCGGGTGCCGGCGTTGGTGGAGGCGGGCGCGGACCTGTTGTGCATCGACTCCTCGGACGGCTACTCCGTCTACCAGGCACGTGTGCTGGAGGACGTGCGTTCCGCGCACGGGGAGGGGGTGTACGTGGGTGCGGGCAATGTCGTGGACGGTCGGGCGTTCGAGTACCTCGCGGACGCGGGCGCGACGTTCGTCAAGGTGGGGATCGGTGGCGGCAGCATCTGTACGACGCGGGCGCAGAAGGGGATCGGCCGCGGTCAGGCGTCGGCGTTGTTGGACGTGGCGCAGGCTCGGGACGCGTATGCGCGGCGGACGGGCGAGTATGTGCCGCTGGTGTGCGACGGGGGCGTCCTGGAGGACAGCCACATGGCGATCGCGCTCGCCATGGGCGCCGACGCGATCATGCTCGGTCGCTACTTCGCGCGCACGAGCGAGAGTCCGACCCGGCGGGTACGGGTGAACGGGCAGGACTACAAGGAGTATTGGGGCGAGGGTTCGATGCGGGCCCGCAACACGGCCCGGTACGAGCACCACGAGCACACGCAGGCGGTGGCCTTCGCCGAGGGCGTGGACGGGCTGGTGCCGTACGCGGGCAGCCTGTACGACGCGGTCGCGATGACGACGTCGAAGATCCGCGCGACGATGGTCAGTTGCGGCTCCACGTCGCTGGAGGCGTTCCGGGAGTCGGCGCGCATGGTGGTGGTGTCGGAGCAGAGCTTCCGCCAGACCGGCGCCGAGGTGCTGGTGCGCGAACGCGCCGACACCATCGGCTGACGTACGACGAGGCGATCGCCGCGTTGTGGGGGTACGCCACCGACACCGGCTACGGCCGGATCGCCGCGCTGCGCCGTGGCGATGGCGTGTACGGCCTCATCCGCGTGTGCCGTTCTCCTTGTCCTGCCACCACCAGGTGGCGCGGGTGTCGTCGAGCGTGGCAAGTCGGACCTCGGCCACGGTCGGGCAAGGCCGTGCAGGTGAGCCGGCGAGGCGGGCGCAGAAGGGGACCGGCCGCGGGCGGGCCACCGAGCACGCGGGCGGTGTCGACCAGGTCCGCCCGCCCCGGCACGGCGCACCAGTCGAGCAGCCGGAAAGTGTCGTCACCAGGCGGGTCGAGGGTCGCGCAGGTGCTGCGGAGTCTGTTCGGGCAAGGCGCGCGAATCGTCGTCGGTGCGCAGGATGAAACCGGGATGCGGTGGGTAGTCGAGGTTCGCCGGTGCCGGGAGGTGGAAGCGGCGCGTACGCGCAAGCGGGACCTCGGTCAGCACCCCGTCGTGGAGCATCCACAGGCCGAAACACTCATCGTCCACGTCATGCATCAACACCTGCACACTGCCCGGGTGCGGCCACTCCAGGGACTCCAGATACCGCAGCAGCCCGGTCCTGCCACTTTGGCGCGGGAACTCCGCCGCCCACCCGTAACCGCCCAGCACGGCGATCGGCTCGAACCGCCCCCGCCACGGACGACTGTCGTCGAAACGCTCCAACGGCTCCATCACCTCGTGCGCGTGCAACGCCAACACGACGACCTCGGCATCCATACCCATCCCGTGATACCACCCCACTCCCGGCACCCGAGGCAACCCGATTCCCGCCCCGAACGAACCACGACACCCCGTTCGGACCCGCCGGGATTCCCCGTTTCGTCGAACGACCTCGACCGGGACTTCCCCGATGCCATGGGAGCTTTCGTGAGGCGGTCCTCGCACTCGCGAGCGGGTGTGCCTCGTGGCGACGGCACTCGGGTGTGCGCGGACCGATGAGTTTCTCGGCGCGTTCAGGTCATCATCATGACGGCACGTAACACCTACCAGAGGGCATGACGGGTCGGCTCGGCGGTGCTGCTTCCCGGTGTCGGTTGGCCGACCATGCCTCATCGAGGAAGTGACATGTTGGACAGCGAACCGGACACCGTGCTGGGGTCGTTCTCGTCTCCGGACGCGCGAGCGACGCCGTGGGCGTCGGCATTGGCGGTCATCGGTGCGGCGGAGGTGTTCTGGCTTTCCACGACGCGGCCCGACGGGCGACCGCACGTGACGCCTTTGTTGGCCGTTTGGAGTTTGGGGGCCATGTGCTTCACCACGGGTGGTCGCGAGCGCAAGGCACAAAACCTCGACCGCAATCCCCGCTGTGTGCTGACGACCGGCACGAATGCCCTGACCGGTGTGGACGTCGTCATCGAGGGTGTCGCGTCCGTGGTGGACGGGCGCTCCGAGCGTGAGCGGGCGGTCGCGGACTTCGAGCTGAAGTACGGCGCACATCTGACCAGCCCGGAGGGGACCTGGTACGGGTTGGGCGAGGCTGTCATCGGGGGCGACGTCAGGCTGTATCGAGTCGCGCCGACCGTCGGATTCGCTTTCGGCAAGCTGCCGGTGGCCAGTCAGACTCGCTACACGTGGCCCGGCCGGTGACCACGATGGCCTCACTGCAGCAAAAGGTCCAAGACGTCCTGGACGGCCTCGTCGATACGGGAGCCGAAACCGGCTTGCAAGTGGCGGTGTACCACCGCGGTGCGCTCGTCGTCGACGCCGTCGCCGGTGTCGCCGACGGCCGGACCGGGCGCAGGGTGACCGCGGAGACCCCGTTCTTCGGTTTCTCCGCCGGCAAGGTGGTGACGTCGCTGATCGCTCACCTGCTCGTCGAGTCCGGTGTCGTCGGGTACGACACGCCCGTGGTCGACCTGTGGCCGGAGTTCGGTGCCCACGGCAAGGCGACCGCGACTCTTCGGCACGTGTTGACACACTCGGTCGGTGTGCCGGCGATGCCTCGTGGCATCGGCCCCGCCGACCTGAGCGACTGGTCGCGGGTGTGCGGCGCGATCGCCGACGCCGAACCGCGATGGCGCCCCGGTACTCGGACGGGGTATCACTCGTTCACCTTCGGCTTCCTTGTCGGCGAGGTCGCACGCCGGGCCGCGGGCAAACCGATGCGGCAGCTCTTGCGGGAGTGGATCGCCGTGCCGCTGGGCCTGGACGGTGACCTGTTCTTCGGTGTGCCCGCAACCGACCTTGCCCGCCTGGCACGACTCGAAGACGCCGCGCCACAACCGGTCGTCCCACCCGACGGCAACGCCATGCTCGCGCCCTGGGAACTGCGACCGACCGCGGCGATGGGCAACAGCCACGAGATCCTGCAAGCCGACATCCCCTCCGTCGGTACGTTCACCGCGCGGGCGATCGCCGCCATGAATGCCGCGCTCCTCGACGGTCGGCTCATCGATGCACACCGGCTCGACGAGGTGACGGCGGTGGCCTTCGAGGGCACCGACCTCGTCTTCGGCAACCATGTGCGACTGGCGCTGGGCTACCCGCTCGGCCGCATCGGCGCTCGGCCGGACGAGGGGCTCACCACGTTCGGCTGGGTCGGTGGTGGCGGCAGTTACGTCTATGCCGATACCGCCACCGGCACCTCGTTCGCCATGACCAAGACCCGTCTCACCCCCCACTTCGACACCGCACAACGACTCGCGGACCTGACCGCAGCCGAGATCCATCCCCCTGCTTGAGTCTCGGCACCGGAGGTTGTTTTCCGTTTCTTCAGCCGGGACAGCGCGTGTTCCGCCCGAACTCGCCTCCGGGCAGCGCGGATGCGTTCACAGCTCGACGAGGACGTGTGAGGCGCGATCGTGTGTGGGCCAGGACGGCGGCGGGTGGGCGAGGGCCACGGGCCCACCTGACCAAGGGGCCCCGGACGTGATGCCACCGCGCGCGAGCGGTCCCTTCACCCGCCTCGTACGCCCACGCGATGCTCTGCGCCACGATGCGCCGAACTCCCGCCTCCTGTGCGGCATCGACGAGATTACGGGTGCCGACGGCGCGCATCCTCGCGTTGGCCACGAGGTCGACCGCGGACAGATCGGTGAGTTGATGCATCACCACGTCGGGCTCGGCCCGGCTGACCACGCGGATGAGCGCCTCGCGATCGAAGACGTCCGCGGACGCGACCTGGACGCCGTGTGCTCGCAGATCGGTCGAGGCTTCCGGGCGACGCGTCAGCGCTGTGACACGATGCCCTGCGGCGACGAGCGCGGGGACGACCCGCCGGCCCAGGACGCCGGTCGAACCGGCAATGAGAATACGCATGTTCGCAACCTCGGCTTTCGGTCGTGGTCGGGCCGAGGCGTCGGTGCCCCGGGCGGTGTACGGGTTCGGCGCTCACCCGGTCGGTCGAGGCGCCCGGCGGTCCCGCCGTACGAGCAGTTCCTCCGCGTCGACGAGGGTGAGCATGGGCTCGCCGGGGACGCCGACCATGACCACCACGAACCGGCTCCACGCGTCCGCGAGATTGTTGCCCGCCCGGTAGTGGATGACATCGCCGCCCGGCTCCCAGAACGCCTCGCCGGCGCGAATGATCCGCTCGGGTTCGCCTTCGAGCTCGAACACCATCTCGCCTTCGAGCATGTAGCCGAACACCGGACCCGAGTGCCGGTGAGGCGGCGTACCCGCGTCTCCGGGCGGCAACTCGACCGTCATGGCCATCACTTCGGCGGCCGTGGGCAGAAACGGCGGAGTCTGGTGGAGAAGGGTCGTCAGTACCGTCCCACCGCGCTTTTCGGTCATGGCCGCAACGGTAGGCGTGCATCGGTCCGCGCGAGTGGTCCACTCGGAGTCGATTCCGATGGACCGGTCGCGCGGCACGTGAGCATCACCTCGGCGGCCCCTTGGTGCACCCACTCGACGTGTTCGGCCGACTCGTGCTTCGAGGGCCGCCGGATCACGGGCCTACGCGGGTGGCGGGTGCGCGACAACGGAACTCCCCGAAGGACTCGACCGGTTGATGGCAGACCTCCCTTACCGTTCATGACGATTCCGAGCCGCCACCGCACACATCCACGGCCCCGAGTTCCGATCGCGGATGGGCGGGTCGGCCGCGATGCCAGGTGGAGCGCCGCCGACGCGCCCATTCGACGCCCGTCCGCCCTTCCCTCCGTCGGCCCGGGCACGAACCCCCGCCCCGGGAACATCCGGCCTTGGTGAACGAGCGTCGCGCCCGGCCGGGCGGGCGCGGTGGAAGGTACTCCTCGTGTGGCCGCCGTGATCTTTGAGCGGACGTTAAGGGACGGCTCAACACCGCTTAAGGACGTGCCTTCGGGAAGGCCGCTACGGTGGCGGCCCGACGCAGGTTCCCCGTGCCGGGAAACACCGTGCCGCGCACGCGGCCGGGCGAAACTGCGAGGTCCACCAAAATCGCCGTCCACATCCGATCCGCGCCCCCGGCCCCGCAGCGCCGGTCCCACGCCCGGCCCCGAGACGCCGTCGCTCCCGCGCGTCCGCGCCCCCCGGTACCCGGAGCCATCCGGGAAACGACGATGCGGCGCGCCCGCCGGGCCGCCGCCTCCCTCGCGCTCTGGGTGACGACGACCACGATCGTGACCGCGCTCGCCTGGTGGGGGGTGCGCGCGGTGCTGCGCGACACCGTCTTCGAACGGCCCCCGTTCCCGGCCGCGCCGCAACACAGCCCGTCCGCACAGGCCCGGCCCCAGTCGTCGGAAAGCCCCGCGGCGCCGACCCCGGCCGGCAAGAAGGTGGTGGCGGCCCCGCCACCCGCATCCACCCGTCCGCCGTCGAAGTCCCCGACACCGAAGAAGAGTCCCGCCGACGCGAACACGACGCCCGGGACGTACCAGGTCCTCGGCGGGCGGGCGTCCTTCGAAATCGGTGCCACGTCGGCATCGCTGATCGCCGCGACCCCTGCGCCGAACTGGGCCGCGAAGGTGTGGAACAGCGCCGAGTGGATCCGGGTGGACTTCACCAAGGACGGGCACACGTCCTCGATTTTCGTCACCTGGAACGACCACCCGCCCGTGGTCTCCACCCACGAGGAATAGGCGGGCCGCACAAACCCGTGTCGGGTGTGCCCTTCGGTCCGGGGTTCGTTGAGCCGGATGTGCCTTCGGGCCGATGCACGGGATGTGCGCAGAGGCTGCTCCCGGCCGTGGGTGGTTTCGAACGGACGGCCGCGCTCCCCGACGGAGCCGATGCCGTCCGTACTTCCAACCCGACGACGGCGCGTACCCAACGCCGCCGGGTTCGGAATCGACAGGCGTGGTGCCGCGTCCGGCCCGTCCACTTCTTCCTACCGCCCGGTCGACCGGGCCTCGTGCCGCCCGGTCCGGCCGACCACCTCGCGTACGGCGTGCGGGCCGCGGTGCGTCGTGCTCGCCCGCTGCGGCCCCATCGAAAGCCTCGACCTCAGGAAGTGTCGGTGCCCGTCCGCGGGGGCATCTCCCAATACGCGTGTCGACGCCGCGCCCTGCGGGAAGATTCCCGCACCCGCCGGCGATGTTCTTGAGATTCTTTTAAGGCGACACTAGGCCAATATTAATCATGAACCACCAGGTGGACGAGTTCATTTGTGGCACGGGCTGCTAATCTTTCGCGTCGTGAGAATCAATGGAAAGAACACGGCGGGCGTCACCGCGGCCATCGCCGCAGCGGCCGCTCTCGGTCTGATCGGCGCAGGACCCGGTTACGCGGAAAAGTCGGGCGGCCGGCCGGCGTCCTGTCCGACCTCCGGAGAAATGCCGGCCATAGGGAATTCGCCGCGTTTCACCGACAACAATGTGGCGCTTTTCGCGGGTGGCGACTACACGGCCGACGGTGCGGCCGCGGAGGCCGAGGGCCTGTTGGTGGTCAAGGGGCGGGCGACGTTCGCGAAGAGTTCCGGCGGCGTGTTCAACGTGGGCCGTGTGGGCGCCGGTTCGGGCATCCTGCCGACCTCCGGCAACGTCATGCTGGCCGTCGGTGGTGATCTCTCGATCGCCAAGGGTACGACGGTCGACGTCGGCTCCGGGCTCACCACCGGGCCCAAATATGGTGGTTCGGTACAGATCGGCGGCTCCTTGAACGCCGCCGGCTCGTTGCAGACCAACGGCGGGGCAAGCCCGTCGCAGATGGGGCCCGCCCGGGCGATCGAGCCGTACGCCGGCTTCGACCGGACCCTGCAGGACGAGTCCGCATCGCTCGGCGCACTCAAGCAGACCGGCACGGCGATCCGCTCGGGCGCGACGGTGACGTTCAAGAGCACCGCGGCGAGCGTCGGGAACATCCAGGTGTTCGCAATATCCGCGGCGGATATCAACGGCGCTTCGTCGTTCGTATTCGAGGCGATCCCGGAGAACTCCTCGGTCCTGGTGAACGTGACCGGCACACCGGGGGTATCCATTTCGCCGATGTCCGTCGGATTCAACGGGGAACGCGTCGATATCTATTCGTCACCCAAATACGGCCAGGCCGCTTCGCGCATCCTGTACAACTTCCGCGAAGCCGCGTCCCTGACCCTGGGCGGCGGCGGCAATTTCATCGGGTCGATCCTCGCCCCGAAGGCATCGGCGGATCTGACGGCGAGCACCAACGGCCGTCTGTACGTCGGTGGGAACGTAAGAATGCACGGGACGGGCAACGAAAGCCACAACTATCCGTGGAGTGGCACGCCGGCCTTCGCCTGCAAGCCCGAACTCCCCGCGCCTCCCACACCGTCCGCATCCGTCCCGCAGCCCTCCCGACCGGGTACGCCCGAGCAACCGGGCCTGCCCGACCGGCCGACCCCGTCCGCGGAGTCTCCGGGCGCCACGCCGCCCAAGTCGGCCGGCCCGAACACGCCCGGCGACGGCAAGTCGCTGGCCGAGACCGGTGGTTCGCACGCAACCGTCCTCGCCGTGTCCGCAACGGCCGCGGTCGCCCTGGCGGGTGGCGCGGGCGTCTTCGCAGCCGCCCGGCGCCGCCGCCGGACGTGACGGCACGGCGACGCTGACGGGACCGGGGCGGGGCGGCCGAGACCGCCCCGCCCCGGTCCCGCTCACAGGACCACGTCGCGGCACCGACCTCGCCTCCGACTCCGAGATTGGCGTCACAGTGAACTACGCAGACCTTGCACCCGTGGAGCCGCACACCCCCGCCTGGACACCGCCGGCCACCACCGACCCGGTCCCGCCCGTCACCTGCGGCGCGCCCGCCCGTCGCACCGCACGCTTGCCGCGCATCACCGACGCCTTCCCCCAACCGGTCCTGCTCGTGGACTGCAACGGAACCGTCGTCGGCGCCAACACGGCCGCCGTCGACGGTCTGCAGGCACCCACGACCCACCTGCTGGGCCGCGGGGTTCTGGACATCCTCCCGCAGTTCGACCTCGGCCGTACTCCGGGCGGCGTCGCCTGCGACGACGACCGGGACGACGAGCCGACGCACATGACCGTACGGTGCACCGACGGCTTCGAGTTCACCGCCGAGGTCGCGATCCGCCTGGTGCGCCGAGCCGACCTCGACGACGAACCGGCATCGCCGATGTCCCCGCCGGCCGGGCCCGCCCCGCACGGTCTCGACCACGACGACCGCGACTTCCTGATGGTCACCGTCACCGACGTGACGTCACAGCTCTCCGCGGAGCGCGCCTGCCGGCGCCTGAACCGGCAGACGGAGCTGATCCTGCGGGCCACCGCCGAAGGCATCGTCGGAGTGGACATGCGCGGCCGGATCGTGCTCGCCAACCCGGCGGCCACCCGTCTGCTGGGACGCCCCGCAAGCGAACTCCGCGGCCGCGAACTCCTGCCCCTGGCACTGCACTCCACCGAGGACGGCAGCCCGCTGCCCCCGGAGGAGTCGCCGCTGACCGACACCCTGCGGACGGGACGCAGCCACCACGACCTCGGCGCCGTGTTGTGGGGCCGAGACGACACGTGGCACCCGGTCCGGCTCAGCACCGTCCCGATGACCGACGAGGGCCACCTCGTCGGCGCGGTCGTGGCCTTCACCGACCGATCCGCCGTGCACGCGGCCGCAGTTCGCCGCGACCGGCTGGCCGCCGTCCTCGACCACGAACTACGCGCCCCGCTCGACCGGACGGCGCAGATCCTGACCCATCTCGTCGAGGACCCGGCGGGCGTGCTGTGGCCCGAAGCCAATCGCATCCTGCGGCAACTCGCCGAGGACTGCGGCCAGGCCGCGCACCTGGCCGACCGGCTGCTGCAACCGGCCGACGGCTCAGCACAACCGACGGCCGAACTCGCCCGCCGGCAGCAACCCGCGGCGCACGTCGCGACGACCGCAGCCACCCATGCCCAGCCCGCCGCACAGCCCGCCCGCCGGGGCCGGCACGCCGACAACCGCGACGACGACCTCCCCGACGCCCACGCCACCGCGCAGCGAAGCCGCCCCTTCGGCCCGCCCCCGGTCACCGTGCCGGGCACCGTCGTCGACGCCGGGCCACCACGCCGCCGGCACCGACAACTCCCTGCGGCGCCGCGCATCGTGGTCCGCGCCCTGGAAGCCGGTACGACCACGTCCACCGCGCCCGCCGACGGCCGAGGAGCCATCGGCGCCAACCGGACGTGAGCCCGGTGCGTATCCACAACGCCCGTATCCGCCCGGGCGCTTGAGACTTCAGGAAGGACCGAACGTGGGACAGCATCGCCGTCGCGACAGGACCGGGAGCCACCGGCGCCCGACGTGGCCGCAGGCCGGGGCCGCACCGCTCGGCGCGCAGCGGGGCGTGGCGTACGCCGTGGGCGCGAGCGTGCTGGCCTTGGGTGTCAGTGTCACCGTCGTCGACCGGGCGACCGCCCCACGGCACAACGTCGTCGAAGCGGCACCCGCCGCAGACGGGTCCCCGGCCGCCTCCGTATCGCTCATCCCGCCCGTACCACCCGCTTCGTCGGCGAACTCCGACGCGCCCGCGGCCCCGCGGACCGCTCCGCCCGCCACCCGCCCGACCGCCCGTTCCGAGCCGATCAAGGCCGCCAGGCAACCCGCCGCGGCACCACCCCCGGCCCCTCCCCCGGCCAAACCGCCGACCAAACCGCCGACCAGGGAAGCACCGGCACCACCGCCGGCCGGGTCGACGTTCGCGAGCACCGTCCTGCGCATGGTCAACGGGCAACGCGAGGCCGCCGGACTCCGCCCACTCGCGACGGACGCCGAACTGGTGCGCGTCGCGGACACGATGAGCCGGGACGCGGCCACGCCGAGGTATGCGAACGACACTCGCACCAGTGCACGCGACCGATGGAACATCGGACCGTGGACTCGCGGCGGCCTCCCGCGGATCGCCGGGATCGGCGGCGCGAGCCTCGCCTTCGGCCAACCCTCCCCCGAGGCCGTCCTCACGCTGTGGATGCACAGCCCACAACACCGGGCGAACATCCTGGACCCGCGCTGGACACGCGTCGGAGCGGGGGTCCACATCGACGCAATGGGTGTTCCCCACTGGACGCTGCTCCTCGGGTACACGGTCCACCGACCGTGATTCGTCCGGTCCCCGACGATTCACACGGCCATCCGATCCGCTTCCGGGGAATTCCGTTCGGCACGTCTTCCCTACACTTTTCCTCGCTCCCGGCGGTCCGGTCGCGGGGGAAACACACGCGGCCGATTGTTCGGTCGAGCCGAGGGCGAGACCATGGATCGAGCCATTCTCGAACTATTCAACGACTGGGGCCTCGTCGGGCATAGTGGATTCTTCCCGAGGCATACGGACGAACCTTTTCCGCTTGCCGAAGGCCGTCGACGCGGGCGCGGGAACAGGCGGCGAGCGTCCATGGCCGGGCTCATCCGACCTGGTCGCACAGATGTTTACGCACCGGCACCCAAGGAGACGAAGTACCCGCTCCTCGCTCCGTATTCGGGCGTCGAGGCAGCCTGCGCAGCCGAGCCCGAAGGGCCGACCCACGACGGATCGACCTGCCGGCGGACACCGTCCACGCGACTTCCGAATCGCCCGGTCGTGCACGACGAAACGGGTGCACGGTCACGCGGGGCAGGCGCTCCTTTGCCGACCCGGACATTGTCTTCGGCAACAAGCCGGAGCGGGTCTCTCAAACTGACGTCAAGGAAATCATAAGTTGATCTTAAGTACCCTCGCGGTCGGGCTATTCGTCCTGACAAGCCTTCGGTTCACCGCTATTTTCCCGCGTATGCCGCACACCGCCGCACAGCACCCTCGTCCCGACGGTATTCACAACGCGGCGTCACGCCCCGGAGGCCGACGCCGCCGCGCGGCCCCCGCCGACACTTCCCCGGAAGCCGCAGTGCCCACACGACTCGCGCCCGGTCCGCTCACGACCGGGAAGACACCACCACTGGTCGCACCCGTGTCCTCCCGGGGACCGGTGGCGCCACCCGTATCCCTGTCTCCGTCCCCGTCCGCGTCCCCGTTCCCGCCCGCTTCCGCGTCGACCGACAACCCTCCGGCGGCATCCATGCCCGCACACGCACGCACCCTGTCGTGGACACAGATCGAGCCTCCCGTCGTCCCGCGCACGGCACCGTCACCGTCACCGTCACCGTCACCGCAGGCTCCCCCTGCCGATTCCCCGAAGTTTGCAACGCCTCCGGCACCTCCACGACTGCCCGTCCGCACCGAAGACCACCCCATGCCCGGGAGCGAGGGGCCCAGGACGGGAGCGGGCACGCACCGAACCGTGGCCCCGCCGCGAATCTCCCCCCACGTCCCGCAGTTCGCCCTGCTGTTCGTCGGCGGGACGACCTTCGGCATATGGGCCGCACAGATCCGACCCAGCACGCGCCTCGCCGCCCTCCTGGCGACCGCAGCGCACCTGACGGGGTTGCTCGCGGGTCTGGGCATGTTGGCGATGCTGCTCCTGATGACGCGTATACCGGCGGTCGAACACGGCATCGGCGCGGACACACTGGCGCGTTGGCACGCACGCGGCGGGCGCACAATCGTCCTACTGATGCTCGCCCATACCGGACTCGCCTGGTGGGCCTACAGCGCCTACAACCACGTGGGGCCCGTCGACGGGCTGCTCGACATCCTCGGCTACCCCGCGCTGGCCGCCGCCACGTTCGGCTGCGGGCTCCTGGTCGCGGTCGCGGTGTTCTCCGCGCGCGCGGTGCGCACCCGGGTGAGCCACGAGAGCTGGCTTCGGATCCATCTGCTCACCTACGTCGGGACGGCGATCGCCTTCTTCCATCAGCCCGCGGGCCCCGACCTCGGCGGAGCGCCGGTCCTCGCGTGGTTGTGGACCTTCCTCCATGTCCAAGTCGCGGTATTGCTGGTGTGGTACCGGGTCGTCGTCCCGCTTCGTGCGCTGCGCCGTCACGACATCCGCGTGCTGCGCGTCTACGACGAAACCCCGGACGTCGTTTCGGTGCTCATGACCGGCCGCGGGCTCGCGTCCCTGGACGCCGCCTCGGGTCAGTTCTTTCGTTGGCGATTCCTGACCCGCCGCCTGTGCCGGACGTCGCTGCCCTTCTCGGTCTCGGCGCCCGTGCGCGACGACACGCTGCGCATCACGGTCAAGGTCGTCGGGGATCACACCCGACGCGTCAAACGCCTGCGGCCGGGCACCCGGGTGCTCGCCACGGGCCCGTTCGGTGCGATGACCGCCCGACGCCGCACCCGCCGCAAAGTACTGCTGATCGCGGGAGGCATCGGGATCACCCCGATGCGCGCCCTGTTCGAAACGCTGCCCGGCGAACCGGGCGACATCACGTTGCTCTACCGGGCGACCGACTCGGCGCAACTCGCGCTCCGGGAGGAACTGGAAGAGATCGCGTGGCGCCGCTCGTGCCACGTCCACTACCTGCTGGGCTCCTCGCGCGGGCCCGACAACCCCGTCACGTCCGCGCGACTGCGCCGACTCGTACCCGACATCGGCGAGCACGACGTGTACCTGTGCGGCTCGCCGGACATGACGCGCGCGACCCTGCGAGTCCTGCGCCGCGCCGGTGTGCCACGCGGGCAGGTCCACGCCGAAGTCTTCGACGCCTAGCGCGTCTTCGATCCCCCGCCGAGCAACTCCCGCGCGGCCGACGCCCGCACGCGCCGACACCTCCCCTTCGCTCCTTCGTTCAAGGAACCGTCATGACTCTTCGTCGCACGGCCACCGCCCTCTCGCTGACGGCCACGAGCGTGTTGATCGTCGCCCTCACCGGCGTTCCCGCACCGAGCGCGCCGGTTGCCCCGGACCGCACGAGTTCGCAAGGCGCGCCGGCGACCACTCCGCAGGCGGCGCCCGGTTCGGGGACGATCGCGGGGGCCCGGGTGCCGTGAGATCGCATCGGACAACCATGCCTGAACGGGCCGGTAGCAGAAACCGGCCGCCTATTTCGCTTTCCCTCCGCCTCCTTTCCGGCTTTGATTTCCCGCAGGGTTTCGATTCCCGATCTCCATGGCGACGCCGAGGCACTATGGTCTCGGGTCATGGCTCAGGTGCTCTTGGTTGAAGACGATCATTTTGTACGTTCCGCTCTGATTCGATTCATCACGCAGGAAGCTCATGGAGTTCGCAGCGTGGGAACCGCCCTGGACGCTCTGCGTGAAATCACCCGGCAATCCTTCGACGTGGTCATTCTCGACCTGGGATTGCCGGATCTCGACGGTGGTGAGGCACTGAAGATGTTGCGCGGCATATCCGACGTCCCGGTCATCGTCGCGACCGGTCGTGACGACGAGGCGGAAATCATTCGGTTGCTCAACGCCGGCGCCGACGACTATGTGACGAAACCGTTCTCGGGAGAGCACCTCCGGGCACGGATGTCGGCGGTGATGAGACGCTACGACAGACGCCGCGACGCCCGCGACGT
Source organism: Embleya sp. NPDC059213 (assembly GCF_042754445.1). Taxonomy (NCBI): domain Bacteria; kingdom Bacillati; phylum Actinomycetota; class Actinomycetes; order Kitasatosporales; family Streptomycetaceae; genus Embleya; species Embleya sp. NPDC059213. The sequence goes on along the minus strand of NZ_JBHZAV010000140.1, from coordinate 2,109 downwards.
ATTCGTCTGCGGTGCGTTGCGCGTCGATGTCCTGCGCCGTGAGGTGGAGTTCGACGGCAGGACCGTGGACCTGACCCGGCGCGAGTTCGACCTGTTGGCGTGCCTCGCATCCCAGGTGGGCGCGGTGGTGACCCGCCGTGACATCCTCGCGCAGGTATGGGGCCACGCCCAGGGCGACGACCAGACCATCGACGTGCATCTGTCCTGGCTGCGACGCAAGCTCGGCGAAACGGCCCGGCAACCACGCTACGTGCACACCGTGCGCGGTGTGGGGGTGAAGCTCCAGGCACCGACCTGACCCGACCGAGCCGCCGCCGGGGTCGGGCGCGCCCACCGCACCCTCGGCGCACGGCTGATGGCTGATGGCCGACGGCTGACGGCTGACGCGGGAATTCCGCCGGCCGGGGACACCGAGAGAGATCCCCACACATCCGTCGAAAATATCCGTGCTCAGGTGTGCATCACGAATGGCGAAGCAAATGGCACCGAGGGTGGCCGCCGCACCCCACCAGCGGACCCGGCATGTCCACGACCGCGCCTCCCTTAAGTACGACTCATCTCCCACATAAACGCTGCTCTGGATCGGACCGATTCCTTCGTAATCCCTTCTTCGGCTTCCTCGTTGACGTTAGGTTCCAATGCAGCCCCCGTACCCCACACGAACGAAGGACAACCGTCGGTGAAGAAGCATCCGGTGCAAATTCTGGCAGCGTTTCCGTTCACGCTCGCGCTCGTTCTCTCCGGAATAGGCACGGGAACGGCGTTCGCGCATGGCACGTCGCTGAATCCTCCGAGTCGTATCCAGTTGTGTTCGACCCAGGGGGGCGAGAATCCGGAGAACTTCCGACTCCCGGCGTGCCGCGCCGCCAAGGCTGCGGTGGGCGACGACCCCGCCCCGTTCTACGACCCGAACGCGGTCAACATCGCCGATGCCGCAGGCAGGCATCGGCAGATCATTCCCGACGGCAAACTGTGCAGCGCGAACAACCCCCAGTACGCCGGTCTCGATCTCCCGCGTGCCGACTGGCCGACGGCCAACCTGCCCTCCGGGGGGTCGTACACGTTCCGCTACAAGGCCACCGCGCCCCACAAGGGCACGTTCGAGTACTACATCACCAAGAACGGCTTCGACGTCACCAAGCCCCTTCGCTGGTCCGACCTGGAGGCGGCGCCGTTCGTGACGGCGACCGATCCCTCGCTCGAAAACGGCTCCTACGTGGTCCAGGGCCGCTTGCCGGCGCGGTCCGGCCGTCACCTGATCTACATCGTCTGGCAACGCTCCGACAGCGGCGAGGCGTTCTACTCCTGCTCGGACGTGGTCTTCGACGGCAGTGGCAGTTCCGTCCCCGCCCCCACCGGCAAGTCCTCCCCCACCACTGCGGCGGCGGGCGGCGGACACGACGCGCACACCCGGCCCGCCTCGGGGACTCCCACCGCAGCCTCGTCGAAGCCCCGCACGGAACCGGCCTCACTCACCCCGTCGAAGCCCGCTGCGGCACCGGTGCCCGAGTCCGCGGCGCCGGAACAGGCCCCGGCACCGGTGAACCCCGAACTCGCCCGGACCGGCGGGAACGGATCGCAGCCCGGGCTGATCCTGGCCGGCGCCGCAGCCGGATCGGTCGCCATCGGCTTCGGATCCCTCGTCTACGCCCGCCGGAGGACCTCGCGCTGATCACGCCCGACGCGAGCGGCGGCACCGTCGTAAAACGGTGCCGTCGTGTTGCCCCCGCCGCACACGAGGCGTCCCGCGTCGCCGCCCACACGGCAGGAACAGACAACCGTCGTCGGTCGGTTGATGTCGCAGTCCGACTGCGAGGCGCGGGCCGCAGCGTCGCGCGGGAACGGTGAAGCTCAGGCGGGCGGCGACGGCGTGGATCGGGCGGGGGAATCGACGAGCGCGCCCCCCGGCGGGTCGACCAGACGGTCGACCTTTCGCCGGCCGGAGTCATCATGCAAAGCGTCAAGGCTGCACGTGAGCGACGACGAGGGCTCGGCGCCCCGCGGCACGAGTGCGCCGCCGATCCCCGCTCAGCGGCGGCCGGCGGCCAGGATGACGAGGAACTGGCCGCCACCCGCCTCGATGTCGGCGGTCACCGGCAGCCCCGGTGC
>NZ_JBHZAV010000139.1:0-24741 GCF_042754445.1 Embleya sp. NPDC059213 | reverse complement strand
CGGACCCGACGACAGCACCCACCCGCTCCGCCGTTGCCGGCGCCTTTCCGGCAAGCAACACCCACCTCTCGCCGGGAAACCCAAGGCTCCCGGCCGCCGGTGACGGTGGGACCGGGCCCATCTCCGCCGGTCCACGTCGACCGTTTAGCACTGAGCCATCCGCTGTCGACCAAGGCGCGACCGCCGGCCGCGAACGCCCGACCAACCCGGGAAGGCTCCCCGGCGGACCTGACGAAGGCACCCTCCCGCTCCGCCGTTGCCAGCGCTTTTCCGGGCGAGCAATGCCCGGGTCTCGCCGGGGAACCGAGGGCTCCCGGCCGCCGGTGACGGTGGGACCGCGTCGCTCTCCGCCGGTCCACGCCGACCGTTCAGCGCAAAGCCACCCGCGCCCAACCCGACCAAGGCGCGACCGCCCGCCGCGAACACCCGACCGACCCACCCGGAAAGGCACCCACCGACCCCCCACAAAAGCACCCACCGCGATCAGTCCTGTTTCTCCCAGGACCACCCAACCGCTCTGTGGATCGACCCCAGTTCCTCCGACCGAGGATCGAACTGCGTCGAAGTCGCCGATCTCGGGACAGCAGGTAGGAGTGCCGGACGCAAAAGCCCACATCGGTGGGGCGGTTGCCAGTGGCTTAGGGTCTCGTCTGGTCCTGTGACGTTTCTGGTCTGGGGCGAGGGGATTCCTCGGATGGCTGGTGGGCGGCCTGGAATGGTCGTTGTTACCAGTCGCGTTGCCGTAGCAGTGGCGGCCACGGTCGTTTCGGCAGCGCCGCCGCCGACGCCGGCACCAGCACCGATCGACGGAATCCGTCGGCGGGTGCAAGCCGGCGCACCTCGTCCAGGACCCCCACCCGAGCGTGAGCCGTCGCGGAGGAGCGGCCGGGCCCTTGCCATCGGCGATGCGGCGGCAGTGTGGCCGGGCCCAGCGCTGTGCGGTGGGGTGGGCCCGGGAGGTTCGTCGGTGTTGCCGCCGTGTGGGGTGGGTCAGCCGCCCTGGCCGGCGCTTCCCATCGGGCCGACCGTGACCGGGGAGCCGGCGCCGTCCGTGACGGGCAGTGTGGCGGCGCCCGGCCACTGGAGGGTGACCGTCTTCGTCTCACCGGGCGGGGTGATCTGCAGACCCGTGATCCGGACACCGGAACCACCCGACTCGCCGATCGGGTAGTGGATTCCGAACGACACCGACTGGCCGCTCTTGAGAAGGATCGGGACGATCGGCTCGCTCGTGCGCTTCGCCGACAGCGGCCCCTCGCTGGTCTTCAGGTCGACACCCGCGAATCCGGACATCGCACAGTCGTGACCGATGTTCTTGAACGTCACCGCGACCGTACGGTCGTTGTCGCCCCCGATGGTGGCGTCCTGCGCGGTGATATTCAGGTCGTCGGTGAAGCACTTCCGGATCTCGCCGTTCGCGCCGGTACCGGTCCCACCGGTCCCACCGGTCGTACCCTGCCCGCCGGAGCTCTTCCCGGCGGACGTCTTTCCGGTGGATTCCGTCTTGCCACCCTGGTTGCCGCCTTGGTTGCCACCCGTGGTCGAGGAGCCGGCCGGGGCGGCCGCCGGGACAGTCGCCGGAGCCGGCGCGGCTGCCGGCGAAGTGCCCTGCGCGGCGCCCGAGTTCTTGTCCGTCTCCTGGCACGCCGTCGTCAGCATGATGCCCCCGAGGAGGGCTGCCGAGACGAGAACGGCCTTACGACGGTTGCCGAACATATGAAAGACCCCTTGATATCCGGTGATCGAAGCCGAAGCGATCTCGACTCCTCGGTGTGCCTGCTCAATCACTATGTAGTGACCACGGATCGCAGGGATACCGACGTCGTCGGTCCACAACACCGCTGTCGCAGACCGGTGACATGGTCACGAAGCGAAGAAACAAGACCAGAAAACCCGGTATGCCACAATTTGGAGCCCGAGAAACGACACACCCAACCCGACGACAACCTTCGTGCCCCGGCCCGACCAACGGGCCCACACGAATACCACCGCCCCGCAGCACGATCGCCGTCCCCACCGTCGGCGCGGTGGCACACAACCCCCTCGCCACACGCCTCTCCCCAACGAACCACCCTCCGTCGCCGCGCCGTCCGGCCCCGACCGAGCGAGACGGACACCCGCTGCCCGACCCCGCACATTCGGCCCGGACCACACCTCTCCGGCCCGAGAGGGGCTCCGCCCGGTGCATCCGAATACACGCAACTGCTCGTAACAATCGGAACTCGGCCCGGACGGGGAATCGGAAACACACGGGCCCTCCCCCGCCTCACCATCGCGAGTCGTCGGCGCGCCATGAGGTCGGGCGCATGCCGGGGAGGCGGCTGCAGACAGCGGTCGTGGCGCGGATGGCCCTTCTGTCGTGGCCGATACCTTTCCACCATGGGGAAGAGGCGGCCGTATTGGCGCGCGTTGGGGACGCCGGCGACACTCATGCTGTATCGCACGCCGGAACGGTGGCGATATGCCATCTACTTCGCCCCGGGAGGCGTCGCCTGCGGAGGTCTCGACGATCCCCCGCCGTCATCCAACCCGGGGGGCGCGCAGGTGGCCGTGCACCGCGGAGCCGAAGAATTCACGCACCGCGAACTCGAAGTCACCTGGAACGAAGCCGACGAGCCGGACCGGTGGACCGGCGTCGTCACCAACGCCGGCCCGCTCCCGCCCCCTTGACAGGCCGAGTGCCCCACTGCGGGTGTCGCCACGTCGAAATGCCTTGTCGCGGGGATGGTCGGCGGCGATGCTGAGGCCATGCCAGGGCAGCGGAAAAGGAAACAGCGGGAGCAGGAGCGGCAGCGGCGGGACACCGTTCGCTTCGCTCCCGACGCGGGGCACTGGGAGGTGATCTTCGCGACCGAACAACATGCGGAGCTACGGGCTCACCTTGGAAAACTCCGTGCCGAGGACGAGCAGTTCGATATGTCGACCATCAGGATCGACCAGTTCTGCGGACGGTTGATATATCCGTCCACTTACCAGTTGAGCCGATTCGTGCCGAACTCCACCTCCACCCCGACCTCGCGAGTCGACGGGCCCGCGACCCCCGGCGGGAAATAGTTCGAGGGCGCCACAGCCGGCGGGCTATGGTCGGGGCATGTTCGCTTCCGCTTACACGAGGACTCGCCGCTTCTAGCGGCGGCCGAGGGCTTTCGTCTCTCCTGGTTCCGCCGCACTTCGGGTCCATACGCCGGTGCGGCCATTTCGTGTTGCCCGGTTCCGAACTGCCTTTGCGGAGCCCCTTCGTGCCTTATCCCACTCATGGTGGACGTCATGAGCTCGGTCAGAACTTCCTCGTCGATCGTGCCGTGATCGCACTTTTCGAGGACCTTGTCGCGCGTACATCCGGGCCGATCGTCGAGATCGGGCCCGGAGACGGTGCGATCACGCTGCCGTTGAGTCGGACCGGTCGGGCGATCACGGCGGTGGAGCTCGATCCGAAGCGGGCTCGGCTGCTGGCCCGGCGAGTCCCCGGACACGTCGAGGTCGTGGCCGCCGATGTGTTGCGGTTCCGGTTTCCGCGCGAGCCACACACCGTGGTGGGCAATCTGCCGTTCCACCTGACCACGCCGGTGTTGCGGCGACTGTTGGAAACGGAGCACTGGCACAGCGCGGTCCTGTTGGTGCAGTGGGAGGTGGCCCGGCGGCGGGCGGGCGTGGGCGGGGCCACGATGCTGACGGCGGCCTGGTGGCCCTGGTACGAGTTCGGGTTGCACGCCCGCGTGCCGGCGAGGGCGTTTCGGCCGATGCCGTCGGTGGACGGTGGGCTGTTGACGATGACCCGCCGGGATGTGCCGTTGGTCGAGGGCCGGCCGGGTCCGTACCAGGAGTTGGTGCGGCAGGTGTTCACCGGCCCGGGGCGCGGGTTGCGTGAAGTGCTGGGTCGGACCGGGCGGTTCGGGGCCTCCGCGCTGCGCGGGTGGTTTCGGGAGGAACGGGTGCCGGCGTTCGCGTTGCCCAAGGATCTGACGGCGGGTCACTGGGCCTCGTTGTGGCGGCTGGTCGATGCGCCCGTACGCGGTGGGCGGCCCGCCCAACCCGTACGCGGTGGGCGGCCCGCCCACCGGGCACGCTGACGGTCGTCGTCGTCCGCCGGTGGTCCACCGGCGCCGGGTCGTACGTGTTCGTGATGCCGTCCGACCCGGCGCCGTCCGTCGGCGACCCGGGTCGGATCAGGCCGGCGTGATCGGCTCCTGGAGTTCCGTCACCCACTGCTCCTCGTCCTCGGGACATTCGAGGTACAACTCCCGGGCGTATCCACCCGATCGATACCCATGCCCGTCGATCCACCGGGCCATCGCCTGGACGCCGGTCATCACGTTGTCCATCGAACCGCGATGTACGTACGTCGCGGCCGTCCCGATCTCGGGCAGGTCCACGATCGCGAAGTCGAAGTCGGCGCGGGGCTCGGCCTCGACGGTCAGGCCGGCGTGGATGACGACGGTGTCGTCACCATCCGACGCGGCGTCGTAGTAGGCGATTGCGGGACCGGTCGCCGGCACGCCGGCAGCGTCGAGTCGGCGACACAGTTCGTCGTACAGCGGGCCGATGATCGGCCCGATCCCCTCCGGCCCGTCGGCGTCGGCGGTGGTCGTGGCGGTCAGTTCGGCAACCCGCACGGCGGGGATGCGCTTGATCACGATGTCGTCGGTGGGCATTCGTCCCTCGGTTTCGATCGTCCGGAGCCTCGCCTCGACCCGGGCCAGTCGCATTGCGTCCGCCGCTACCGTGGCGGCGAGTTCGGCCCGCCGCAGCCGCAACATCCCGCGAAGTTCGTCGACGTTCACCTGTTCGTCCAGGATGCTCCGCACCTGGTCGAGGGTGAAGCCGAGGTCCTTGAGCGCGATCACGCGGTTGAGCCGGGCGAGTTGGCCCGCCTGGTAGAAGCGGTAGCCGCTTGCCGCGTCGACGTGGGCGGGCCGCAGCAGCCCGATCGCGTCGTAGTGCCGCAACATGCGTACCGATACCCGACCGTGCCGGGCGAAGTCTCCGATGGTGAACATGACGCCTCCCAGTGCACGGCCTCACACCGTGTCAGGGTCAAGCGCGCGGCCCTCCCGCGCCGAGCGCAGCCGGACGCCCGTCCACTCCTCGACCACCAACCACCCGCTCCGAGTGGGCAGGCGCGACCGGATGCCGGCGGCGGTCGGGATGCCGGCACCGAAGCGGACCTGTTGCAGGTTCGCGTGACGCAGCCCACCGAACCCTGCCGAACAGCAGGGCGCAGGCGGTTTCCCATCCACCCCGTGGCCGCCCCCTCCCGGTCACCCGTCCGGGTCGCTCATGCCGGGACCCACAACCTCCGATCGGCTGCGGCAGCGGCAGCGGCGGCCCGATCGTGTCGGTCGTCTCCGAGCGGTTCGACCGGTGCCGGCCGGGCCCCACAGTGGCCCTCACCCCACCGGCCCGACAACTCCCACCCCTCCGCGCGCACATGCACACGCACGCTGCCCGGTACGACCTCCGCCCCGCAGCCCCGGCACATCACCGCGACGTCGAGTTCGTGGTCGCCGTGTCGGAACTCCACCGGCGGCTCCCCGGCCGGCCGGCGGTCACCCCACGCGGCCAGGGTCTGGAGTACCGGCGCGAGATCGCGGCCCCGGTCCCGCTACCAGGACCGCCCACCACGCTTCGAGTACCACCCGACCTCGAAGCCGGGCGATACGAGGTGCTCGTCGATCACTACGGCCGGGACGCCAAGGCCGCCCTGTCCGCCGACCCAAAGGCGTTGTATCCGGCCCTGCGCCGCTGACCCGGCGAACCCCCGCCGCCTGAACCACGTCAACCCGGCGGCCTCGGCCCCAACGTCCGCCGCGCCACCAGGGCCGCGTTCAGTCGATGCAGGTCCTCGGCGCGGTTCGGGGAGAGCCCGATCAGGCCGGTCAACCGGCGAATCCGGTAGTCGACCGTGTTCGGATGCAGGTGCAGGGCGCCCGACGTCGCCCGGCGGTCGCGGCCATGCGCGAGGTAGGTCTCCAGCGTCAGCAACAGCTCCGGCCTGCCCTCCAGCGGCGCGAGGAGGCCGGCCAGTCCGGCCAACGCGGCGCTCGGACGGCTGAGTTGGTAGTCGAGCAACACATCGGTGAGCAGGTACAGGCCCGGACCGCGGCCGGTGTCGCGGATCAGCCGGAGCACCTCGGTGTTGCGGTCCACCGCGTCCGGGATGCCGGTCGGCTCGGCGAGTGCGGCCGAGGCGGTGATCGCGGTGTCGGCCGCGTCGGCGGCGCGGGCGATCAGGGCGCGTACGTCCGACCAGTCGGGCGCGGCGTCCATCGGCAACAACGCGGTCCCGCCGCCCGGGTCGAGCGCGGTCAGCGCGGAGCGGCCGGTGAAGCCGTCCAGGGCCTGCCGGATCCGGCGCAACTTGCGCCGCGCGGCGATGGCGGCGCAGGGGCCGAGGCGGGCCTCGTCCGGATGAGCGGCCAGGACCAGGGTCAGGACCAGGTAGTGGGCGGCCGGGCGCACCCCCGTCCGACCGGCCACGGTGTCCGCCGGCTCCCCGGCCAGCAGGGCCGCGAACAGTGCGTGTCGGCCGCTCTGTTCCGGGCCGTCCAACAGGCGGCGGGCCTCCAGGTAGGCCGACGCGACGCCCGCGACGATGGCCCGCTGTATGCCGAGCAGATCCGCGAACAGGGCCAATACATCCGCGAGTTCCTCGGGGCGCGCCTGATCGGTCATCTCCCGCCAGCACATCTCGATGCCGATCTGATACGCGGTCAGTATCGCGTCGAGCGGTACACCCTCCTCCGCCCGCTGGGCCGCCGAGGCGCACTGTGGCGCAAGGTCCGGATCGCCCGCCCCCGGCCGTCCCTCGACCACGTCGGCGAACAGCCGCACCGTGTGCTGCACGATCTCGGCGATGTCCCCGGCCAGTTCCTCGGCCGGCAGCGCCGCGTAGGCGGGCAACTCGGCCGGCAACCGCTCCAGCACCTCCCTGGTCAACCGGGGCGCGCCGGCCCGCAATCGAGCCGCCACCGGGCGCCCGCCGATCCGTAACGGGCGCTCGGAGCGCGGCCGATCGGAGGCGACCCGCGCACCGGCCGCGACCGACACGCCGGGTGGCCGGTCCCCCGACGAGTTGTCACGTGTCACAGGCACCTCCCGGAAAGTCTGTGTTACTCACCAGTTAAGCCGCTGTGTCCGAGTCTGCATGATGACGCGTGGGACATTCCACGACCGGCGGGAGTCGTCATGAACTCTGCTGCACGCACGAGGAGTCGGCTGCACAGCAGTCCCCGGAGCCCACGCCGACGCCTGCGCGGGTTCGCGCGCGGGACGGCGGCGGCGATCGCGACGAGCGCACTGGCCCTGTCCGGCCTGGTCGCCGCGACCGCGCCGGCGGGCGCGGCGGATCGGCAGGTCTACGTCGCGCTCGGCGACTCGATGGCCTCGGGTCCGCTGATCCCGGGCATCACCGGGCCACTGGCCTGCGGCCGATCCACCAACAACTACGCACACGTACTCGCGGCCCGCCTGAACGTCGCCGAGTTGCGGGACGTCACCTGCAGCGGCGCGGACACCAACGACATGACGTCCCCGCAACACCTGTCCCTGGCCGGCATCGACATGGGCGAGGCGCCCCCGCAGTTCGACGCGCTGGGTACGGACACCACGCTGGTCACCCTCACCATCGGCGGCAACGACGTCGGCCTGGTCGGCGTGGCCCAGGGCTGCGCGACACTCGACCCGTTCGCGACTCCGTGCAAGGAGCGCTGGACGGCCGGCGGCGTCGACCAAATCGCGCAACGCATCGACGCGTTCGCCCCCAAACTCGGCGCCGTGCTGACCGGCATCCACCAGCGCGCACCACAGGCCCGGGTCGTGGTCACCGGCTACGGCCTCTACATCAAGCCCGGCGGTTGCTGGCCGTACCAGCCGGTCCTCGGCGTCGACGCGGACTACCTCCAGGGCAGCGTGAACCGCCTCAACGCGACGATCGCCGCCCAGGCCGCCGGCCACGACGCCACCTACGTGGACGTGGCCGGCCCCAGCACCGGCCACGACGCCTGCCAGGCACCCGGCGCCAAGTGGCTGGAGGGCTACGTCCCCACCGACCTCGCCGCCCCGCTCCACCCCAACCGCCGGGGTGAAGCCAACTACGCCGCCATCATCGCCGGCCACATCCCCGCGTAGGCACCCGTCGGGCCCGGCACGGCCGACACGGCCGCCCGCGCCGGACAGCCCGCCCCCGGGGCCCGATTCCCGCGTGGCACACGACAGGGCCCCCTCGGCTTCGTCCGAGTGGGCCCTGTCGCCCGTTCCAAAAGACACCAGAAAGCACCAGAAAGCACCGGAAAGAACCGAAAAGAACCAGAAGACGTCGGAAGGCGCGCCGGAAAACACCGGACCGCCGACGCCGTCCCGACCTCACTCGTGGCTGTGGTCCCCCGACTGCGCCAGCGAGCGTTCCGCGCCTGCCTCCATCTCCTTGCGGGTCGCCTCGTCGACGACGCCCGAGCGGTCGAAGGCCACCAGGGCTCCGCGCCACAGCTCGGCCGCCTCGCGGTAGGCGAAGTGGATCTCCGCGTCGAGTGCGGCCAGCCGGGCGAAGTGCGTCGCCTTGGCCGCCGTCGCGCGCGAGGCCGAGGCCAGGTAGTGGTGCGCCAGGGCCGCGACGTCCCGGGGTCGGACGGCCTCGATCGCCTCGGCCGTGCGCGCGTGCATCCGGGCCCGGCGCAACTGGGACAGGTCCTCGTACAGGGTGTCCCGGACCAGCGCGTGGGTGAACCGCAGTTGGCCCGCGTCGGGTTCGACCAGCAGGCCGGTCAGCAGCGCCGACTCGACCGCGTCGAGCACGGTGTCCTCGTCCGTGCCGCTCTGCGCCAACAACACGTCGACATCGATGTCCCGGCCGAGTACGCACGCCTGCTTGAGCACCTCCTGGGCGGCCTTCGGCAGCCCCGCGACGTGCCGCCGAATCACGTCCCGCACCCCGACCGGGACCTCGGACACCGCCGCGTGCGCCCCCTCGGCCGCGAGCACCCGCGCCGTCTCCAGGACGTAGAACGGGTTGCCCGCCGTCCGGTCCACGATCGCCCGCACGGTGTCCGCGTCGATCGGCGCCGAGACCGCCCCGCGTACCAGGTCGGCGACCGCCTCCGGGGCCAGGCCGGTGAGTTCGATGCGTTCCGGACCGCACCGCGCCAACCGGGCCAGCGCGTCGGCGAGCAGGTCGCCGACCTCGTTGTGCCGGTAGGTGACCACGAGCAGCACCCGCCCGGCCGCGTCCCGGTCGGTGGCCAGGTGGCACAGCAGCGCCAACGTCTCCTCGTCCGCGCGGTGCACGTCGTCCAGCACCAGCAACCACGGCGTCTCCGCACCGGCCCGGGCCAGGTAGCCCACCACCGCCTGATGCAGCCGCAGCTTCGCCGCCGCCTGGTCGCCGACCGGGACGAACGAGTCGGCCAGCAGCGGGGCCAGCACCCGCGCGGTCTCCTCGTCCGGCGGGCTCACCGCCGCGAGCGTGCGCAACATCTGGGTCCACGGCCACCCGGCCGGCGCGCCACCGGACTCCGGGCAGCGCCCCCAGGCCGCCCGCCAACCCTCGGCGGCCAGCAACTCCCGCACGTGCTCGGTCAACGCGGTCTTGCCCTCGCCCGGATCGCCGCTGACCAACGCCACCGCGAGCCGTCCGTCGGCGCGCTTGGCCGCGGCCAGCAGCGTCGCGGTCTCCTCGGCCCGGCCGATCAACGTGGTCGTACGCGCCACGAACTCGCCTCCCGTCGCATCACCGGAAACGTGCTCGGGAACAGGCCCCGAAACAGGCCCGGAACCCTGTTCCAAGACAACCGTCGAGGAGCCCTGAACCGCCCCCGGCTCCTCCCGAACCACCGACCCGACCGCCGCCGCCCCCGCCACACTCGGCAAAGCCGTCGGCACGTCCAACTCCGCCGCGTGCGCCAGGATGTCCGCCTCCAGCCGCTGCAACCGCGCGCCGGGCTCGACCCCCAACTCCTCGCGCAGCGCGGTTCGTACCCGGCGCAACACGGCCAGCGCGTCTCCCTGCCGCGCGCATCGGTACATCGCCAACGCGAGCAACCGCCAACTCTCCTCGCGCAGCGGGTGCGCGGCCGCGTGCGCCTCCAGGCCCGGCACGATCCCGGACGCCTGCCCGATCGCCAGGCCCGCCTCGGCCCGGCGCTCGACCGCGACCAGGCGCAACTCCTCCAGCCGGGCCGCCTCCGGCCGAGCCCACGGTTCGTCGGCGAACTGCGCGTAGGCCGGCCCGCGCCACAGGTCCAGCGCCGCGGTCAACTCACGCAGCGCCTCCTCGGCGGCGCCGGCCGCCAACAGCCCGCCGGCCCGGTGTACCAGTGCCTCGAATCGCCACGCGTCGACCTCGTCCGTGCCGACCCGGAAGGCATAGCCCGGCGGCGCGGTCACCAGCACGGTCGAGGGTGTGCGCGGCGCCCGGTCGGGTTCGAGCGCGCGGCGCAGGTGCGACACGAAGGTCTGCACGGAGCCGAGCGCGCGATGCGGCGACTCACCGTGCCACAGGTCCTCGATCAGCCGGTCGACCGGTACGACGTGCCCCCGCGCCAGGACGAGCCGAGCGAGAACGGCCCGATGGCGCGGGCCGCGCAGGTCGGCCGGTCGGTCACCGTCCCACGCTTCGAGCGCTCCCAGAACACGAAACGTCAGCATGGATAAGAGACCTTACTGATGCGTCACGAGCGGCCGAGCGGCGGCCGGGGGCTGAAGTCGTCCGGCCGTTGTCCCACGTCGCGGTCAACGCCCACTCGACGCGCGATGAACGCCCTTGCCGTCCTCCTGCCGCCCACTCGCCATCCACCCGACACGACCGGCCCGGGACCGGGCGATCGACGACCGCCGGTCCCGGGACCCGGGTCGAGGCCCGAGCCCCGGGCCTCAACTCCCGCTCTGTGCGGGCGGGGTCGACGGCTGCCCGGTCTTCGGGTTCGCCTCCGAGGCGGGCGGGGCCGAGTTCGGCGGCACCGGCGCGGTGGTCGGGTTCACCGGCGGATTCGGCTTCGCCGAGACACCGGCCGAGGGAGCCGACGACGGGGCCTCCTGCGGCGGTTGCCCACCGGGCTGCGGCACCGTACCGGCCACCGGATTCGCCGAGGACTGCCCGCCCGGTCGGACCGGGATCGCGATCGTGAAGGGTGCGGTGCCCTCCTCGACCCGGCAACCGGTCGCTCCCGGTTCGAAGACCACCCGAGGCTGCGGGAACGGCAGGGTCTCCCGGTTGGGCACCGGGTTCCGTCCCTCGGCGTTGTGGCACCGATAGTTGTAGTCGTCGCCGGCGAGCCCGAGTTGCTTACCGTTCTGGTCGAAGAGCAGGACGTCCTTGAGCGGACGCCCCTGTGCGTCGAAGGGATAGATGTTCTTCAGCTGTTGTCCGTCCAGGGTGCCCAACAGGACGCCGGGGTCCAGTGGGTGGCCGTCCCCGGTCGAGCGGTATTCCGAGTACCGCGGGCTGGTGTCGCCCACGTACTGGATCGAGTCGGTTCCCGGCGTCAGTTGTCCCGCGCCGAGGATGCCGACCGCGCCCCCGATCACGAGCGCGTTGACCGGCAGTGCCACCCACAACAGCCGACGATCGTGCGCCGCGCGCGGGCCCAGCCACAACGACCCGGCCAGGGCCAGGACACCGGCGCAGACCGGCCACCACACGCCACCCGCCGCGACCCACGCGAGCGCCGCCACGATCAGCGCCCGGGCGACCCACCACGCGCTTTGCAGACCGATCAGAAAGCGCACCGGTTCCGCCCATCGGCCCGTGCGCAAGGACTCCCCGTAGGCCCCCAGGCGTTGGGTGATCGACAGCGCGGCGATCTCGGGCAGTCCCGGCCCGCGGCCGCGCATCCACAGTGCGTTCAGTGCCTCGACAGCCAGGCCCAGCAGACAGGGAAAGATCCACCACCGGCCCTGCGCGTCGTCCTGCGAACCGATCCCGAAGCCGGCCACGAGCGCCGAGCCGAGCACCACGAGCAGTCCCAGACACAGGAGTTCGACCTTGCCGAAGCGGGCCGAGCGCTTCGAACCGGGCGGCGTCAGCGGCGGATAGCCTGCCGCCGCGCGGAGTTCGGCCGCGTACTCGTGCGGGGTGCCCAGCCGGGTGCGCAGCGACTCGGAGGTGACCGCGCCGTCGAGTTCGGCGACCACCTCGCTCAGGTTCACCTCGACGTCGTCCAGGATCTCCTCCGCCTCGGCGGCCGGCAGGTCGGCCAGAATGCGGGCGACCTCGACGCGGTAGTCCTCCGCGACGGGGTGCAGTGCGGTGTCCTTCATCGGGTCTCCCCCACCAGTTCCGACATCGTCCGGGCGAACGAGTTCCACGTGTCGGTGGACTCCCGGAACCGCTCTCGGCCGGGCTCGTTCAAGGCGTAGTACTTACGGTTCGGGCCTTCGTCGCTGGCCACCACGTAGGACGTGAGGAGCCCGGCGTTGTACAGCCGCCGCAGCGTGCCGTAGACCGACGCGTCACCGACGTCGTCGAGGCCGGCCTTGCGCAACCTGCGCAGTACGTCGTAGCCGTAGCCGTCTTCTTCGCGCAGTACGGCGAGCACCGCGAGGTCCAGCACTCCCTTGAGCAACTGACTCGGATCCATGACCCCTCCAGCTCTTGTGCGTTGCACGGTACCACGCAATGCGTAGTAGTGGTCGAGGCAATCGCCCGGACCCGTTCGGCCGGCCGGCCGCACAGCAAATCGGGCTCCGGCGACGTTTGTTGGGTGTGGAGGCTTCCGAACAAGGGACGGGCAGAATGCGGTTCGAGGACTTCGCGGCGGCGCGACTGCCCGCCCTGCTGCGTTACGCGGTACTGCTGTGCGGCGATCGGGAACTGGCCCGCGACCTCGTGCAGGACGCGCTGACCAAGGCGCTGGTGCGCTGGAAACGCATCTCCGCCCTGGACCGACCGGACGCGTACGTACGCGCCATGGTCACCAACGAATTCCTGTCCCTGCGCCGACGCAAGGCGGTCCGCACCGTCGCGCTGACCCACGAGACGTCGGCCGGCCCCGATGCGCCGACCGTCCCCGACCACGCGCAACGCTTCGGCGTCGGCGAGGACCTGTGGCACCGCCTGGCCGAACTCCCGCGCCAACAGCGCGCCGTGCTGGTGCTCCGTTACTACGAGGACCTGGACGACGACGAGATCGCCGCCACCTTGAACTGCCGTCCCGGCACCGTACGCGGCTACGCCTCCCGAGCCCTGGCGACGCTGCGGCTGGAGCTGACCCGAACCCCGGCCCCGACCCACGGAGACCCGACGTGACCGATCTCGAAGATCTCGCAGCCACCTTCACCGACCACGAACACCTCGCGCCGAGCGCCGACGGCCTGATCGAGGCGGCGCAGGCCGGCGCCCGTCGAATCCGCCGACGCCGGCGCACGGGCGTGGGCCTGGCCGCGGTGGCCGCGGTCGCCCTGGGGGCGCTGGTCCCCTGGACCCTGTCCGGATCCGATGGCGGCGACGCGACGAACCGGCCCGGCCCGGCGGCGATGCCCCGGCCGCCGGCCGTCGACATCGACACCGTTCCGGGCGCCGGCTACCTCCGCATCGGGTCGGGCTTCGACGGTCCACGCGCCTACGCCGGCTTCCTGGGCGGGGGTCGATTCCCGAGCGGTCGGGTCACCGTGCAGTCGGCGACCACCCTGGACACCGCGCTGCTGCGGGCCGGCGAACCGATCACGATCCAGGGCCGACCCGCCTTCTACCTACCGGGGTTCGTCTTCGCGGACGACGCCTCCCAGGGCCAGGAGTCCGCGAACAGCGGTCCGCTGCAACCGGGTTCGGTTGTCCCGAGCACACCCGCGGCGTCGCACAGCCGGGTCGCGGGTGCGGCGCCGAAGGCCCGCGACGTCACCGAACCGGTCATCGCGTGGGCCCACGACACCGACACCTGGGTGCTGGTCTTCGGGAGCACGGACCGTACCTCGCTGACCGACTTCGCCGAACGCATCCGAATCGCTCCGGGGCCGCGGACCCGCACCCCGTATCGGCTCGGCGCCCTGCCCGCCGGGTTCGTCCCGACGGCGGGCACGGGCACCCGGGAGTCCACCCTGGCCCTCGCCCCCGCGCCGGACCCGACCGCCGCGCGCCGGACGCCCTGGCAGCCGGGCGCCAACGCCAACCCCGGGACCTTGCAGATCCGGGTCGAATCACGCGGGCCCGACACCGGCCGACGCCCAACCCGCCCGGGGCCGGCGACCCTCGTTGCCGGCCACGACACCTGGTACCTCACCGAATCGGACGACAACACGCGGGTCCCCGCCGACGGCGCCGTGCTCCTCGCCGACATCGGCGCCTGCTCGTACACCCTGACCACGCGGGACCGGACCCTGATCCCCTACTCCGCCCTCACCCGCCTGATCGAGACCACCGAGTACCGCGACTGCGCCGACCCGAACACCTGGGTCGACCCGACGGGCTGATCACCAAGGTCACGCCGAAGACTGAACTCCCTTGCGGACAAGGGAGTTCAGCGAAATCCACCGACCGCGGCCGGCCCCGGATCCCGGTCGGCTTCAGCTCGCGCCCGCACCCACGTACGCGTGCAGCTCCGCCACATACCCGTCCCGCACGTCCTCCGGCAGCCACGAGATCGCGAACGCGTTGTACTCGAAGCGGGCCACCTCGGCGTGGGTCAGGTTCAGCGCAGCCTGGGTGCGCTCCAGGTTCTCCTGCACGTACGCGTCCATGTAGGCGGGGTCGTCCGAGTTGATGGTGACCAGGATGCCCTCGTCCAACATCCGCCGGATCTCCTGCTCCTTGATCCCGTCCACGACGAAGGAGTTCGACACCGGGCACACCGTCAGGCCGAGGCCGCGTTCCTTGATGGCCGCGACCAACTCGGGGTCCTCCAGCGCGTTCGAGCCGTGGTCGATGCGATCCACGCCGATGTCCTCGATCGCCTGGCGGATGTGCTCGACGCTGTTCTCCTGGTCGACGTCGCAGTGCATGGTCAGCCGGTATCCCTCGGCCCGGGCCCGGGCAAAGACCGCGGCGAACTTGGCCGGCGGGTTGCCGCGCTCGTCCGAGTCGAGCCCGATCCCCACGATCCACTCCCGGTACGCCAGCGACTGCACCAGCGTGGCCATCGCGTACTCGGCCTGGAAGTCGCGCAGGAAGCACATGATCAACTGGGCCCGGATGCCCAGTTCGCGCCGCGCGTCCCCGATCGCCCGGGTCAGCCCGCGCACGACCACGTCGAACGGCACGCCGCGGCCGGTGTGCGCCTGCGGGTCGAAGAACATCTCCACGTAGCGCACGTTCTGCGCCGCGGCCTTGCGCAGGTAGGCCATCGCCAGGTCGTAGAAGTCCGGCTCGTGCACGAGGACCCGCATGCCCTCGTAGTAGACGGTCAGGAACGAGGCGAGGCTGTCGAACCGATACGAGGCCCGCATCTCCTCGACCGAGGAGTACGGCAGCTCGATCCCGTTGCGCTCGGCCAGCGCGAACTTCAGCTCGGGCTCCAGCGTGCCCTCGATGTGCAGGTGCAGCTCGCACTTGGGCAGTCCGGCGATGAAGTCGCGCATCTCACGGGCGTCTTGCATGGGAGCAGTCCTTTGGGGTCGTAGTGGTGGTGCGCCGCCGAGCCAAGCACACCACCACCACTACGCGCGCATCACGCGGCCGGGGCGATCCGCACCATGCCGTTGATGATCCGGTCCATCGCGTCGCCGCCGCGCGGGTCGGTCAGGTTGGCCAGCATCTTGAGCACGAACTTCATCAACATCGGGTGCGGCAGGCCGTGCTTGGTGGCGAAGTTCATCACCCGCGGGTCGCCGATCAGCTTCACGAACATCCGACCCAGCGTGTAGTAGCCGCCGTAGGTCTGCTTGAGGATGCGCGGGTAGTCGTACAGCGCCCGCTCCCGGCCCTCGGGGGTGAGCCGGGCCACCGCCTGGGTGATCACCTGGGCGGCGATCTCACCGGACTCCATCGCGTAGGCGATGCCCTCGCCGTTGAACGGGTTGACCATCCCGCCCGCGTCACCGACCAGCAACAGGCCCTTGGTGTAGTGCGGTTGGCGGTTGAAGCCCATCGGGAGCGCGGCGCCCCGGATCGGGCCCTCCTGGTTCTCGTCGGTGTAGCCCCACTCCTCGGGCATGCCCGAGACCCAGCCCTTGAGCAGGTCGCGGTAGTCGATGTCCTTGAACGCGGACGAGGTGTTCAGCAGCCCCAGACCCACGTTCGAGGTGCCGTCGCCCATGCCGAACACCCACCCGTAGCCGGGCAGCAGCTTCTCCTGGCCGTCCCGGCGGTCCCACAGCTCCAGCCACGACTCCAGGTAGTCGTCGTCGCTGCGCGGGGACTTGAAGTAGGTGCGCACCGCGACGCCCATCGGGCGGTCCTCGCGGCGGTGCAGTCCCATCGCGAGGGAGAGCCGGGTCGAGTTGCCGTCGGCGGCGACCACGATCGGCGCGCGGAAGACGGTCTCCTCCTTCGAGCCGTTCATCCGCACGTTGACGCCGACGATGCGGCCGGTGCGGTCGTCCAGGATCGGGCCGGTGACGTTGGCCCGCTCGTACAACTTGGCGCCGGCCGCGGACGCCTGGCGGGCCAGGATCTCGTCGAAGTCGGCGCGCTTGCGGACCAGGCCGTGCGCGGGGTAGCTGGCCAGGTCCGGCCAGTCCAGCTCCAGGCGCATGCCGCCGCCGAGGATCCGCAGACCCCGGTTCGGCAACCAGCCGGCCTCGACCGAGGTGTCCACGCCCATCGCGATCAGCTGCTTGGTGGCGCGCGGGGTGAGCCCGTCGCCGCAGACCTTCTCCCGGGGGAACGCGGTCTTCTCCAGCAGGATCACGCTGACCCCGGACTTGGCCAGGTGATACGCCGTGGTCGATCCGGCCGGACCGGCCCCGACCACGATGACGTCGGCCTCATGCGTCGAGTCGGCGCGCTTGGTGGTTGTGACGGGCGCTGCGTCGGTCACGGACGACTCCCCTGGAAGTCTCTGCGGCAGTGCCGAAACCGGGACGGTTTTGGCCGGACAAGTCTATGAGGCGCGGGCGCGAGGCCGGCCTGTGGCACTCGCCGAACGCGTGGCCGGCCTCGGGCTCACTCGGACGGTCGGAAGCCCCGGTGCAGTGCGACCACCCCGCCGGTGAGGTTGCGCCAGGCCGGATGCGCCCAGCCCGCCTTGCCGATCAGCGCCGCCAGACCGGGCTGGTCGGGCCAGGCCCGGATCGACTCGGCCAGGTAGACGTAGGCGTCCGGGTTGCTGCTGACCGCGGTGGCCACCGGCGGCAGCGCCCGCATCAGGTACTCCACGTACACGGTCTCGAACGGGCGCCAGGTGGGCCGGCTGAACTCGCAGACCACCAGTCGTCCGCCCGGCCGGGTCACCCGCAACATCTCGCGCAGCGCGCCCTCGGTGTCGCTGACGTTGCGCAGGCCGAACGAGATGGTCACCGCGTCGAAGGTGGCGTCCTTGAACGGCAGCCTGGTCGCGTCGCCCGCGGTGAACGGCAGCTCCGGGTGCTTGCGCTTGCCCTCGCGCAGCATGCCCACCGAGAAGTCGCACGGCACCACGTCCGCGCCCGCGTCCCGAAAGGGCAACGAGGAGGTGCCGGTGCCCGCCGCGAGGTCGAGCACCCGCTCTCCCGGGCGGGCGTCCACGGCGCGTGCGACGGCCTTGCGCCAGGACCGGTCCTGGCCCATGGAGAGCACGGTGTTGGTCAGGTCGTAGCGCGCCGCGACCGCGTCGAACATCGACGCGACTTCACGCGGTTGCTTGTCCAGGGAGGCTCGGGTCACCCGGCCATCATCTCGCGCCGGGCCGGGCGCGCGTGCCCGGGGCGGGCAACGCGGCGGGCGCGTCGGGTGGAATACCCGACCCGCCCGAAACCGTCGTGCCGTGCGTCGACGCCGCCGACGGCCGACGCGAACCGCCGACGCCGCCTCGGCCGCACCGACCTGCCGCGACGATCGTGCGACCACCGCCGACCACCACGCCCGCTCGCCGTCGCCGGCCTCAGCGCCGATGCACGAGCCGCCCGCCGAGCACCGTGGCCACGCACGACCCCGTGCCGTGTGCGACCAACGCCGCGTACGGATCGCCTTCCGTCGGCACGTCGAACACCGCGAGATCGGCCGAACCGCCCGGGCGCAGCGTGCCCACGCCGTCCAGGCCGCCCAGCGCCGCCGCGCCGCCGACGGTGACCGCCTCGACCAGCCGCCGATCCAGGTCGTCCCTGCGGTATCCCTGCCGGATCGCCAACTCCCGGACCGCCGCCGCCTCTTCCCACAGGTCGAGGGACGGCGAGGAGGCCGGCGAATCGGTGCCCAGCGCGATCGGCGCGCCCTCGGCGAGGTAGTCGGCGACCGGCGGCTCCCCCGCAGCCAGGATCGCGTTCGAACGCACGCACAACGCGACCGCCGTGCCGTGCTCGCGCAGCAGCGCACGATCCTCGGCGGCCAGATGCACCCCGTGCGCGACGTGCACGTCGGGGCCCAGCCCGTCGAATCCGGCCAGGTAGGCCGCCGGCCCGCCGCCGCTGCCGCCGTCGAGCAACTCCAGGGCCATGCCGATGGCCCGGTTCAACTCGGCGAACCGGCCGGTGCCGTGCCGGATGAACTCGGCCTCGTGCGCGGTCTCCGCCAGATGCGGGTGCAGCCGCAACCCACGCTCGCGCGCGATCGCCACACACTCCTCGAACACCGCCGTGCCGACCGTGAACGGGGTGTGCGGCGACACGCCCAGCGCGCGCCCACCGCTCGCCCCGTCCAGCGTGTCCAGGAACGCCGCGCGCCGCCCGCCCGCCCACATCGCGTCGTCCGCGATCACCTCGACGTAGCTGATCCCCCGCAATCCGGACCGGCCCACCGGCACGAGCACACACGGATCGGTGACCACATCCGCCGCCGCCGTCGTCCCGGACCGCAACATGTGATGCACCCCGCGCCGCGCGCTCTCCTGCCACATCACCTCGGAAAACTCGGCCCGCCGCGCGGTCAACACACGAATCCACTCCGGAAAGGCCAGCCCGGACAACGCCAGATCCCCGAAGTCGGTGTACTGCAGGTGCGCGTGCGCGTTCACCAGCCCCGGCGTCAACACCCCACGCCACACCCGCTCCCGGGCCCCCGCCGTCGCCAACTCCCCCCGCGGACCCACCGCGACGATCCGCCCGTCCTCCACGAGCACGGCACCGTCACGAATCGGCTCCGCCCCGACCATCGACAGGACAACGGGCGCAACATGCAGGGTCGACGACATGCACCCATCATCCCAAGCCCCCCTTCGACGCACGGAACCGCCGTCGGGCCGGAGCCCGACGGCGGTTCGTGTCGCGACGTGTCGCGGTTACGCCCGGCGCGTCCCGCGGCGCTTGCGGGCGAAGAGCACGCCACCGGCACCGACCACCACGAGCGCGGCGGCGGCCCCGCCGATCACCGTGATGTCGTTGTCGTCGTCCGCGCCGGTCTCGGCCGGCTCGGGGCGCTTGGTCGGTTTGCTCACCGCGGGCGCGGCCGTGGTGGGCGTGCCCGTCGGCTTCACCTCGGTGGGCTTGGTGCTCGGCCCGGTCGGGTCGACCCGGTTCGAGTACACCGTGCGAGTGATTCCCCACCCATGCGGAAAACGGAAAACCCGCCCATTCGAAGGACCGGCGGGTCGTCCAATGGCAGAAGAAGGTCTACACAGGCCCAACCACCCCGTCAACCCCTGTCAGCGGGCGTCGACGACCTTCAATTCGGTGCGGCCGGTGGGGCCGTCGAGGGCGGTGGAGGAGAGGTGCGAGACCACCTTGTCGTCGACCGGGTCGTTCGCCGGGTCGTCGTGCACGATCAGGTGGTTGTAGGTGGTGTCGCGCTGGGCCGGGATGCGGCCGGCGGCGCGGATCAGGTGCAGCAGCTCCATCCGGTTGGAGCGGTGCCGGGCACCGGCCGAGGAGACCACGTTCTCCTCCAGCATGACCGAGCCCAGGTCGTCCGCACCGTAGTGCAGGGTGAGCTGGCCGGCCTCCTTGCCCGTGGTCAGCCACGAGCCCTGGATGTGCGCGACGTTGTGCAGGAACAGTCGGGCGACCGCGATCAGGCGCAGGTATTCGAGCAGGGTGGCCTGCGTCTGCCCCTTCAGGTGGTTGTTCTCCGGCTGGTAGGTGTACGGGATGAAGGCCCGGAAGCCGCCCGTGCGGTCCTGCACGTCGCGGATCATCCGCAGGTGCTCGATGCGCTCGGCGTTGGTCTCGCCGGTGCCCATCAGCATCGTCGAGGTGGACTCCACGCCCAGCCCGTGCGCGGTCTCCATGATCTCCAGCCAGCGCTCGCCGGACTCCTTGAGCGGCGCGATCGCCTTGCGCGGGCGCTCCGGGAGCAACTCCGCGCCGGCGCCCGCGAACGAGTCCAGGCCGGCCGCGTGGATCCGGGTGATGGCCTCCTCGATCCCCACCCCGGAGACCTTGGCCATGTGCGCGACCTCGGAGGCACCGAGCGAGTGGATGACCAGCTGCGGGAACTCGGCCTTGATCGCGGCGAACGAGCGCTCGTAGTACTCGACGCCGAAGTCGGGGTGGTGCCCGCCCTGGAACATGATCTGCGTGCCGCCGAGTTCGACCGTCTCCGCGCACCGGCGCAGGATGTCGTCGATCTCCCGGACCCAGCCCTTCTCGCTCTTGGGCGGGGCGTAGAACGCACAGAACTTGCACGCGGTGACGCACACGTTCGTGTAGTTGATGTTGCGCTCGATGATGTACGTCGCGATGTCGACGGTGTCCGCGTAGCGCGCACGTCGCGCGGCGTCGGCGGCCCGGCCGAGCGCGTGCAGCGGTGCGTGCACGTACAGGGCGAGTGCCTCGTCGGGCGTGATCCGCCCACCGCCGGCGGCCCGGTCCAGGACCGGCTGGAGATCGCTGATCACGGGGAAGCCTCCGCATGGAACGAATACGAGTGGAACGATCGCGCGTACGACGAGTGCGCATCGAGCGGACGAGCGCCGAGCCGGTGGGCACGGCAGGAATGCTCGGGAACGAGCCTATCCGGCGCGCTCACGAAAGCTGCGGGGCGTCGAGCAGCCGCACCCGCACATCGGCCGCGTATCCGGTGTCGTGCGCGGTCCGCCGGGCGAACTCGGCCATCCCCCGCAGGTGTCGCTCCCCGAGCGAGTAGTCCAGCGCCTCGGTGTAGTAGCGCTCCAGCGTGGCCGCGTCGAACGCCTCCCACCGGGCCACGTGCTCGCAGACCTTGTCCACCTCCTGCATGCACAGGTCGCGCGACTCCAGGAAGGCTTGATGCACCGCGTGCACCTCGTCCGGATACGCCTCCAGGAAGTCCCGGCGCGCGGCCCACACGGCGAACACGAACGGCAGCCCGGTCCACTGCTTCCACTCGTACGCGAGGTCGTAGACCAGCAGCCCCAGCCGCGGCGCGTCGTACAACGTCGCGCGCAGTGCGACGTCGCCGATCACCACCGCCGCCTCCGCCTCCTGCATCATCAGGCCCAGGTCGGGCGCCGAGGTGAAGAACTCGGGCCGCACCCCGTACTTCTCCTCCAGCAACAGCCGGGCCAGCCGAACGCCCGTACGACTTTGCGACCCCAGCGCGACCCGGGCGCCGTCGAGCCGGTCGATCGGCACCTGGCTGACCAACATCACCGACATCACCGGTCCGTCGGCGGCCACCGCGATGTCCGGGAGCACCACCAGGTCGTCCGCGTGGCGCAGGTACTCGACCACGCTGATCGGCGCGATGTCGAGGTCGCCGCGCACGAGGGCGTCGTTGAGGTTGTCCGGAGTGTCCTTGGTCAGGTCCAGATCCACCAACGAGCCCGTGCGGGCCAGGCCCCAGTAGATGGGCAGGCAGTTGAGGTACTGGATATGGCCTACCCGGGGTCGCCGGCGGCCGGCTTGCGGCGCGTTGTCCACAGTGTCCATCCCCGCAGGTTATGCCCGGGTGCGCGGATCGCCGGTACCGACCCGGGTGTCACCGAACAGGCACAACACCGCGCGCGCGGCGGTGGCAGCGGCGTGCGAGTGAGACTCTCGGATGCCGGGCCGATTCCACGGCGGTCCGACTACAACGACGGAGGAAGCGCGATGCACTCGTCCCCGGGCTCGTATCCGGGCCAGGGTGGCGGCTACCCGCCCCCGCCCCCGCCCTACGCGTCCACGCCCGCCCCGCCACCGCCCGCGTACGACCCGGGCGGCCCGTACCAACCGGGCGGCCCGGGCGGTGCCGGCTCCTACGGTCCGCCGCCGCGGCAGCCCGCGCGACCCGCGTACGGCGCGTTGCGCGGCACCGTCGCCGGGATCAGCCTGGTGCTCGCGGTGCTGCTGACCATCCCGGCGTTGTCCGCGCTGTGGTTGCGCTGGGAGGTGGTCTCCGAGCAGGGGTTCACCGACAACGCGGTCGCGCTGATCGACGAGTCGGCGATCCGCACCGAGGTCGCCCGGCTGATGACCGAAGAGGTGATCCGGCAACTCCCGCCGACCGTACGCGGCCAGGTGCCGCGTGACGTGGTGCAGAGCGCGGTGCTGGAGGAGATCGCCAAGCCCTCGTTCAAGGCGATCTGGAAGGACGGCATCTCCACCGCGCACGACGTGGTGATGTCCTCCATCCTCGGCCGGGACAGCAAGAACGTCACGACCGACGGCGACAAGGTGGTGGTCAACCTCAAGAGCCCGCTGGACGCGGTGGTGCCCCGGCTGAACAAGGCCGGGATCCCGGTGTCCAAGGCGAGCCTGCCCACCAGCATCCCGATCGACCTGGCCCAACTGCCGCACGCCTCCGAGGCCAAGCAGGGCCGGGACGCCTTCCAGGCCGTCGACGACGCGGGCAAGTGGCTGCCGATCCTGACCCTGGTGTTGTTGCTGGTCGGCCTCACCGTCGCGGTGAACCGCTTCCGCGCGCTGATCATGACCGGGGTCGGTCTGTTGGTCACCAGCGGCCTGTTGCTGCTCCTGAGCTCCGCCGCGAGGGGACCGATCGCGGACGAGCTGGAAACCAGGAACACCCTGAACCGGGCCGGCATCGAGGCGATCTACGACGTGTTCACCGATTCGTTGACCACGATGGCCTGGTCGGTGTTGGCGGCCTCGATCGTCGCGATCGTGCTGGGCGCGGTCGGCCTGGGCCTGCGTGGTCGCCGGCGCTGACGAAACACCGACGTTCGAGCGGCACACAGGGCGGGCCCGGGGCGATCCCGGTCCCGCCCTGTGCACGCGGCGCGGCGCGGCTCGGAGCCGCCGCGCCCGGACTCACGCCAGGTTGCGCGAGGACGTGTCGTCGTCATCCTGCTCGATGTGGATGTCGTCCACGGAGATGTCCACCTCGACCACTTCCAGGCCGGTCATCCGCTCGATCGACTCGATCACGTGGTCGCGCACCGCGGCGGCGACCTCGGCGATCGGCGCGCCGTACTCCACCACCAGGCTCAGATCGACCGCGCACTGCTTCTCGCCGACTTCGACGCCGACGCCACGCGCGACGTCCGGACGCCCGCCCGGCACCGCCTTGCGCATCGCGGCGAAGGCCCGGGAGACGCCGCTGCCGAGCGCGTACACGCCCGGGATCTCGCGCGCCGCCAGCCCGGCGACCTTGGCCACCACCCCGTCTGCGATCGAAGTCCGCCCTCGGTCCGTGGCCAGCGCGGCCACCTCGGTGAGATGGCCGGAGCCGCTCGTGGATCGTTCGGTCCGTTCCGAGTGGGCGACGGTGCTCTTGTCGGGCGTGTGGGCGGGTGAGTCTGCCATGGCTGGAACCTCGTCTTTCGCCGCTTCGTGAGAGGTGGGGGCTCCTCTTCACATGAGGTGTGACCCCTTCCCGATCGATTCGTCACGCAATCCGGGCGAATTAATCCGATCGGCCGCGAAAGTGCACTGGAACATGTTTCATTTCACTCCCGGCCAACCGTTCAGGAGGCTTGCTCCTGCGTGTCGGAACCACTTGTGATGGGACCCGTACACCCCGTTCAAGGAGGAAACACTGTGGAGCGGTTCCAGGATCGGCGCATCATCGTCACCGGTGGCGGCTCGGGCATCGGCCAGGCCACGGTGCTGCGGCTGCTGAGCGAGGCGGGCACGGTACACGCGGCGGACGTCAACGCCGAAGGGTTGGAGAAGACCCGCGCGATGGCGGCGGAGAAGGGCGTGGACGCCCGACTGAGCACGGGCGTGCTGGACGTCTCGAACGAGGACGCGGTGGGCACCGGCGTGGCCGAGGTGGTCGAGCGCCTGGGCGGCCTGGACGTGCTGGTGAACGCGGCGGGGATCCTGCGGGCCGGTCACACCCACACGTTCCCGCTGGAGAAGTGGAACCAGATCATCACCGTCAACCTGACGGGCACGTTCCTGATGACCCGCGCCGCGTTGCCGCCGCTCCTGGAGACCGGCAACGGCGTGATCATCAACTTCAGTTCGACCTCGGCGAGCTTCGCCCACCCGTACATGGCGGCCTACGCGGCGAGCAAGGGCGCGATCGACGCGTTCACCCACGCGATCGCCCTGGAGTACAGCCGCCAGGGCCTGCGCGCGGTCAACGTCGCCCCCGGCAGCATCTCCAGCGGCATCGTCGACGACACCCCCAACCAGGTGCCGGACGACGCCGACTGGGAACTCTTCGGCAAGCTCATGCCCATCATCGGCGAAGGCATGGCCCACCCGGACGTCATCGCCGGCATGATCGCCGCCCTGGCCTCCGACGACGGCAAGTTCGTCACCGGCACGTCCCTCCGCATAGACGGCGGCACCCACGCCTGACCCCCTCACCGCCGGCCAGGCCCACCCGGCCCGGCCGGCGCCCGAGGCGAACCCACCCCCCCCGGCACACCAGGCCCC
>NZ_JBHZAV010000138.1:0-25169 GCF_042754445.1 Embleya sp. NPDC059213 | reverse complement strand
TCAATGGACACGCCGCACCGGCCCCGCCGGTTTCACCGGGATTCCAACCCGATCGATCAGCCGCCCAGCGGGAGACCGCCGAGGGCGGACGTGCTGGGCAGGGACGGCGCCGCGGGCAGCCCGCCACCGGTGAGTTGACCGGCGGCGGGGGCCGTCTGGCCGACCGTCTGACCGGCGGCGGGGGCGGCCGCGGCGGCGGTCTCGCCGAGCGTCCTGTTCGCGTTGACGGCGGTGGTGCCGGCCGTCTGACCTGCGGTCTTGGTGGCCGCGGGGAGGGTCTTCGAGGCCGTTCCACCCGCCGCGTCGCCGGCACTCTCGGACGCCGCGGGGAGCTTGTCGGCGAGGCCGCCGACGTCCGGCTGGGTCAGTGCGCCGAGGCCACCCGTGGGCAGGTCCGCCGCGTGCGCGGCCGACGCGCCGATGATCGGCGCGGCGCCCGCGGCGATCAGCAGTGCGGCCTGGGCTACGCGGCGCGAGATGTGCGTCATGGTGCTCCTCGTGGTGTTGCTGAAGGTCGGGCCCCTCCGGCACCGACCACAGTGACTACCGCTCGAAGCACCTTCGAGTTGCGGGCATAGTTGGCAAAGTATTGGTAATGGCAAGGCGTGCCGTCACTATTTGTGACTGACCGGCTGTTTGTCGGGATCGTCGCGTGGATCGGAATCGTCCCGCTTTGACTCCGGTGAACGGGTGACCACCACCGACTCGCCGACCTGGGCCGGCACCGCCGGGTTGGTCCCGTCGGCGGACCCGGCCCCGACCCCGGCCGCGATCGGCACCGCGGGCGGCTCCACCGAGAAGGCCGAGCGCCCGGTGAGCAGGTACTGGACCGCGAAGCCGAGGCCGACCACGGCGGCGCCGCCGACCGCGTCCATGATCCAGTGGTTCGCGGTGCCCATCACCACCAGCGTGGTGGACAGCGGATAGAGCAGACCCAGCCAGCGCCAGCCCTTGGGGGCGATGGCCAGGATCATCAGGCCGCACCACAACGACCAGCCCACGTGCAGCGAGGGCATCGCCGCGTACTGGTTGGAGATCTTGGTGAGCGCGCCGAAGTTCGGATTGTTCAGGTCCTGCACGCCGTGCACGGTGTCGATGTAGTCGTAGCCGGGCATCAGTCGCGGCGGCGCGAGCGGGTAGAGCCAGAAGCCGACCAGGCCGGTGATCGTGGCCACGCTCAGTACGGTGCGGGCCGAGCGGTACGCGGCGGGCTTGCGGATGTACAGGATCGCCAGGATGGTCAGCGGCACGACGAAGTGGAACGTCTCGTAGAAGAAGTTCATGCCGTTCTCGAGCCAGCCGATCTTCGCCACGAAGTGGTTCAGAGCGTGCTCGACGTCGATGTGCAGGAACTTCTCCAGGTCGATGATCTGCTGCCCGTGCGTCTCGGCGACCCGGCGCTGATCGGGCACCGAGGCCCGGATGAACGAGTAGACCTGGTAGCCGACCCGGATCATCAGCAGTTCGAGCAGCAGGTTGGGCCGGGACAGCGGACGCCAGCCGAACGGCAGCGCCGGGATCCAGGAGAACCGGCTCTGCGCGGTGGCTCCCTGCGGCATCGCCTGCGGGTTCCACTTGTCCGAGGCCCGGGTGATGAACGGCACCACGCACGCCGAGGCGATCGCGAGCAACAGCGGCCCGTTGTCGGCGATCGTCCGCACGGCGGCCAACTTGCCCCAGATCAGCGTCTTGCTGTCGAACGTCATGATCATGAAGACCGCGACCGGCCACACCATGCGGTCGGTCTGCCGGGCGCCCAGGCGACCGGCGGCGGCGAGCAGGATCCACAACTGCTGGTGCTGCCAGGACACCGGCGCCACCGCGACCATCACACAGCCGGCCAGCGCGACGCCGAGCAGCGCCTGCCCGTCCTTGGCGTAGGCCACCGCGCGCGGCAGGCCGAACCACAACACCGCCGCGGACAGCAGCACCACGAGCGCGATCTCCAGCGGCCCGGAGAGCCCGATCCGCAGCAGCAGGCCGTGCAGCGACTGGTTGGACAACGCGTCGGCGTCGCCGCCCAGACCCGCGCCCGCGACATGGTGCACCCAGTACGCGAACGAGTCGCGCGGCATGGTGATCCAGGCCAGCGCGGTGCAGGCCAGGAAGGTGGCGGTCGCGTTCGCGGCGGCACGCTGTTTGCCGGTCATCCACAGGTACACGGCGAACAGCAACATCGCCGGGTGCAGCGCCGCGGCGACACCCGCGGCGATCGAGGCGAGCTTGCCCGGAGCGGGTTTGAGCATCGCGGGCAGCACGAGCAACACCGGGAGCAGGCTCATCTGACCGAGCGAGAGGTTGCCCCGAACCGGCAGCGACATCACCAGGAGGCTGATGATCAGCGGGGCCGCGAGCAGCCGCGCGCGACGCGTGCGAAACGCCGGCAGGGCGTACGCGACCAGCACGCCGATGGCGACCACTATCAGCAGCGTCACGATCGTCCACGCGACGCCCAACGCGTTCTCCGCCGCGTTGGTGAGCGGACGCAGCACCCAGCCGGCGAACGGTGTGCCGCTGAACGTGGTGCCGCGCGAGTCGGTGTCGTACAGCGAGCCGGGCAGGTGCAGGACACCCTCGGGGCCGAGCCAGGCGTCCAACTCCGGCAGCCTGCGGTCCTGGGGTCGGTCGAGTACCTCGTTGGCCTGTCGGACGGCGACGCATGCGGCGAGCAGCCACAGACCCACCAGGGCCAGGGAGAGCCTGGTCCGTCGTATGTCCAGCAGCCGGCGAACGCCTGCCCTCACCATGTGCGACTTCTCCCGTTTTCCGTGTCTTGTCGCCCGATGGTCCTCGATCCCTGGCGAGGCCATCCGGTTGCCACGCTCCGGACACCTTGTCACCGCCCGGGCGTGACCGAAAGCGGAGGGGTCCTCGCCGGACCCGCGCCGTACGCTCGGGGACGGCATGGAACACATCGCCGAATCGACGAGGGGCGAGAAACAACAATGGTGCCGCAGGACGCGACGACGCGGACGCACGAGTCCCCCGAGGGGCTCATCCCGGTCTCCTTTCGTCAGGCCGGATCAACCGACATCCCTGCCCTGGTGGAGCTGATCGAGTCCGCCTATCGCGGAGACGAGAGTCGGCGGGGCTGGACCACCGAGGCGCACCTCCTGGAGGGGCAACGCACCGACGTCGACGGCGTCGCGGCGGTGGTCGAGGGGGCCGACAGTGTGATGTGGATCGCCGAGCGCGAGGGCGCGCTGCTCGGTTGTTGTCAGTTGGAGCGCCGCGCGGACTCGGTCGTCTACTTCGGGATGTTCGCGATCCGACCGGGCCGGCAAGGCGGCGGCCTGGGCCGGTCGTTGCTGGCCGAGGCCGAGCGGGTCGCGGTGCGGCGGTGGGACGGCAAGCGCATGCAGATGACCGTCATCCGCCAGCGCGAGGAGTTGATCGCCTGGTACGAGCGGCGCGGCTTCGCCCGAACCGGCGTGTCGACGCCGTTCCCCTATGGCAACGAACGGTTCGGCCGGCCGCTGCGCGACGACCTGGAGTTCGAGTTGCTGACCAAGGACCTGTGCTGACCGAAACCGGTGCCGGCCGCTGCGGCGCGCCGGGTCGATTCGGGATTCCCCTCGATTCGATGTGCTCTCGGGCCGGACTTCGGTGGATCCCCGCCGGGGCGTCGCGATCGTGACAGCATGGGTGTTCGGGGATATTTCGGCCCCGGCACCGGTCGATCGGGGGATTCGAAGCCGTGTCGCACCACGAACCGCCACCGCCCCATTCGCAACGACCCGGGCAGCCGCCCCCGCCCACCCAGCGCGGCGGCCGGCGCGGCAACCCGTTGATCACGCTGGTGATCGCGCTCGTGGTGGTGGCGGCCGTGGTGACCGCGATCATCCTGATCGCCCGCGGGGACGACGGCGACGACAGCCCGGGCAAGACCCCCACGACCCGGGCGCCCCAACAACCGGGCCTGCCCTCGGGGCTGCCGTCCGGACTGCTCCCCTCGGGCCTGGACATCCCCTCGGACCTGCTGCCGGACCTCGGCTAGGACGGCTTGCGGATCCGACGGTGCCCGCCGTCGGGCCCGGTGCCGGTCGTGCCGGGCGCGTGGCTGCCCGCGTTGCGGCACTCGGGTGATTCCTCGGCCGGCCCCGGGTCGGGTCGGCCGTTTCCGGGCGTTCACTGCCTACTGTCGGCTGGCATGGCCAAGCTGATGATCGGATCGTCCGTCCTGCTACTGCTCGCCGGCGTCGTGGGTGCCGGCCTGGTCGTGTTGCCGGCCGCACCCGCCGCGGCGGTCGAGGACCGCGTCTGGGACCGGATCGCCGACTGCGAGAGCAGCGGTCGCTGGGACCTGAACACCGGGAACGGCTACTACGGCGGGCTGCAGATCCTGCCGAGCACCTGGGACGAGGCGGGCGGGCAGGAGTACGCCACGCGCCCGGATCGGGCCACCCGCCGGGAGCAGATCACCGTCGCCGAGGAGATCCTGCGGCTGCAGGGCTGGGAGGCGTGGCCGCAGTGCGCCCGACAGGTCGGGCTGCTCGGGGCGACCTACACGGTCCAGGAGGGCGACACCCTGTCCTCGATCGCGCGCGACCTGGGCGTGATCGGCGGCTGGCAGGCGTTGTACGCGGCGAACAGCGACGTGATCGGCCCGGATCCGGACCGACTCCTGCCCGGCACCGTCCTGGACGTGCCGAAGGCCGCTCGTAGGAGCGGCCCTCGATTGATGCGGATCATCGGATGATCGGTGCTCACGACTGGGATCGAACCAGTGACTTCCTCGGTGTGAACGAGGCGCTCTCCCGCTGAGCTACGCGAGCCTGCGTAGGTTTCGTGCACATCCTAACCAGTAGTGCGCGAGTGGGTCGCCCCCTCCCCGTGACGGGGCGGCCCGCTCGTGCGTTCCGCCCTTCGGCGAAGGCTCCACAGTGCCGCCGAACGCCGCTGCGGTTCAACCGATTTTCCGCCGCCGGGACGAGTGTGCAGCGCCACCAGCAGACCGCAGACGCCGAGCACCAGGGTGAGCGTCGGCGCGGGCCGGCGCAGCAGCCCGACCACGTCCAGGTCGGCCGAGAATCCGTCCCGACGGGCGGCCGCCAGACACAGGACCGCCCCGGCCACCGCGCAGACCGCGCAGGCGGCGAGCGCGGCCGGGACCGGCCGGCTCCGGTCGGTACGGCGAACTGTCACGGTGACTCCAGGACGGCTGTGCAGCGTTTCCTCCAGCCTGGCCCGACGACCCCCGGCGAACCAGGTAGGTGCCTGGCGGATCAGGGGTGGGGCCAGCCCCACCCCCGGCCGGATCGGCCCGAACTCCCGCCCTGTCGGTGCCGTGTGCCTATCCTGGGCTGCCCGTGTGACCGCCGACCGGAGGCGCCCCGCTCGATGAAGCTGCTGCACGCCGCCGATCTGCACATCGACAGCCCGCTGCGGGGGCTCTCCGGCTACGAGGGAGCGCCCGCGACCCGCATTCGCGGCGCGGCCCGCGACGCGGTGGTCAACCTGGTGGACCTGGCCCTGGCCGAGGAAGTCGACGCGGTGTTGCTCGCGGGCGACATCTACGACGGCGACTGGAAGGACTACCACACGGGTCTGTTCTTCACCGTGCAGATGCGTCGCCTGGCCGAGGCCGGGATCCCGGTCCTGCTGGTCGCGGGCAACCACGACGCGGACAGTCGGATCACCCGCGAACTGCGACTGCCCGCCAACGTGCACCGGTTCTCCACCGCGCGTGCGGAGACCGTCGCGTTCGAGGATCTCGGCCTGGCCGTGCACGGCCAGGGCTTCGCGGTCCGGGACGTGACCGACAACCTCGCGGTGAGCTACCCGGCGCCGCGCGGTGGGATGTTCAACGTCGGACTGCTGCACACCGCGCTGACCGGCGCGGACGGGCACGCGAACTACGCCCCGTGCAGCGTCGGCGACCTGGTCGCCCGCGGCTACGACTACTGGGCGCTCGGCCATGTGCACACGCGCGCGGTGGTGCACGAGGCCGAGCCGTGGATCGTCTTCCCGGGCAACACGCAGGGCCGGCACGCCCGGGAGACCGGGCCCAAGGGCGCGACGCTGATCACCGTCGACGGCGACCGGGGGCGGGCCGTGATCGAGCACCGCGACCTCGACGTGGTGCGCTGGGCCCGGCTGGAGGTGGACGCCACCGGGGCGACCGGGGTCGAGGACGTGCTGGACTCGGTCCGTCGGCACCTGGCCGACGCACGGGCCGCGGCCGGCGACCGGTTGTTGGCCGCGCGGGTGGCGATCGTCGGCGCCAGCGACGCGCACGAGGCGCTGTGGCGGGACGAACGCCGGTTCGTCTTCGAGACCCGCGCCCTGGCCGCCGAGTTCTCCGGGGTGTGGCTGGAAAAGATCCGGCTGGAGACCCGGCACCGCGATCTGGGCGACGCCGGCGTCGAGTTGCCCACGCTGGTGGAGGACCTGGCGCGCACCGCCAAGGCACTGCGCGCCGACCCCACCGCGCTGGAACACCTGGTCCGGGCCGTGCCGGGGCTGCGCACCCTCGACCCCAAGGTGGCCGAGGAGGGCATCGCGCCCGCGGACCCGACCTGGCGCGCGGACATCTTCGACCAGGCGGTCGACCTGCTCACCGCGCTGGTCACCGGGACCGACGGGGAGTCCGGATGAGAATCGACCGACTCGACCTGTTCGCGTTCGGCTGCTTCACCGACCGGCACATCGAGCTGGGCGCACCGGGCGTGCATGTGATCTGCGGCCCGAACGAGGCCGGCAAGTCCACTGTGCGCCACGCCCTGGACCAACTCCTGTACGGGATGGACCGGCAGACCTCGTACGACTTCGTGCACGCGATGCGCGACCTCAGGCTCGGCGCGCTGGTGCGCGACGAGCACGGCGGCGTGCTGGACGTGGTGCGGCACAAGCGGGACAAGAACCCGCTCACCCGCGCGGACGGCACGGTGCTCGCCGAGACCGAGCTGACCCGGGTGCTCGCGGGCGTGAGCCGGGACGACTTCCGGCACGTGTTCGCGCTGGACCACGCCGGCCTGCGCGAGGGCGGGGTCGAACTGCTGCGCGGCGAGGGCGACATCGGGCGGGCCCTGTTCGAGTCGCGCTCTTCGGCCCGGCTCGGCGAAGTGCTGACCCGCCTGGAGGAGCGCGCCGACGCGCTGTACAAGACGCGCGGGAAGAACCAGCGGATCAACGCCGGGCTGACCGAGTTGGGCAGGCTGCGCAAGCGGGTCCAGGACGACGGCCTGGCCCCCTCGGAGTTCGGCGAGGCGGTCAAGGAGGCTCGGCGCGCCGAGGAGGAGCGGGACCGGCTCGGCCGCGATCGCAGCGACGCGCGGGCCGCGGCGAACCGGCTGGATCGCATCCGGCAGGCGCTTCCGGTGCTGGCCCGGCACGGTGCGCTGGCCGCCGAGCGGGCCGAGTTGCTGGCCGAGGGCCCGCCGGTCGCCGCCGACCTCGCGGCCCGACTCGCCGCCCTGGACGAACGTGCCCGCGAGGTGGCGGCGGAGGGTGACCGGCTCGCCCGGGACCTGGCCGAGGCCCGGCTCGAATCGGCCGAGGTGGTGGTGGACCGGGAGCTGTCGGCGCATGCCGCCGAGGTGGACGCGTTGCACGCGGACGTCGCGGCCGTTCGCGACGCGGTGGACCTGGCCGCCGAGGCCGATGCCGAGGCGTCGGCGGCTCGGGCCGGCGCCGCCGACCTGCTGGCCCGGGTGCGCCCGGATCGAGCCCTCGACGATCCCACCGCGTACGACGTGCCGGCCGGCGTCGGCGAACGGGTGACCGAGCTGCGCGATCGGCTCAAGATGTGCGAGGCCCGGCTCGCCGGCGCCGCCGAGCAGGTCGCGCATCGTCGGGCCCGGCTGGACGCGGCCCGCGCGGCCTGTGACCTGATCCCCGAGCCCGGCGACCCGGCCGCGTTGCGCGCGCTGCGTCGGGCCGTGCCGGGCAGCCTGGTCGAGGACGTCGTCCGGGACGAGCAGCGGGTGGCCGAGCTGGAACACGAAGCGGCCGATCTGCGCGCCCGGCACGATCTGCACGATCCGGCCCTGTTCGCCGACGACCACGCGGCGCGGTTGAAGCTGCCCGGCCGGGAGCGGGTCGCCGAGCACGTGGAGCAGCTCGCCCGGGCCCTGGACGAACTGCACACGATCACCAGGGCGCAGGACGCGGCGGTGGCCGAGCACGACGAGCGGCGCCGCGAATGGGCCGTGTCGGCCCTGGCCGATCCGCCGCCCACGCCTGCGGACTGGGCCGCCGCCCGTGCCGAGCGCGATCGGTTGTGGACGCAGATCTGCGCGAGCCCGCCGCTGACCGACGACCGGATCGACGCGTTCGAGCAGGCGGTCGGGGCCGCCGACGAGATCGCCGAGCGGATCGCCCGCCGGGCCGAGGACGCGGTTCGGCGCGGCCGGCTCCAGGTGGACCTGGAACACGACGAACGCACGCTGGCCCGGCTGGCCGAGCGGCGGCAGGAGGCGAGTGCGCGTCGGGACGAACTGGCGGCGGGCTGGGTGCGGACCTGGGCGGCCGGCGGGTTGCCCGCGCCCGACCCGCACGACGCCGCCGCGTTGCTGGACGCGATCCGGGAGCTGGCCCGGGTCGAGGTCGAGGCGCGCACGGCGCGGGCCAGGCTGGCCGCCGGTCGCGAGCGCGCCGCCGAGTTGGTGACCGCGTTTCGTACCGCGCTGGCCGAATCCGGCGCACCGACCACGACGGGCACGCTGGCCGCGCTGATCGAACAGGCCGACGCCCGCCGCGACGCGCTCGCCGACGCGGCGCGGGTGCGCGAGAGCGCGCTGGCGGCCGTGCGCGAGGCAGAGGCCGAACTCGCCGAGGCGGGCGCGGAGTCGGACCGGGCCCGGGACGAGCGCGCCGCGTGGGAGCGGCGCTGGCACGACCTGGTGCACGGCCTGGACCTGCCCGAGGGCGACCCCGACACGGTCGCCGCCGCGGTGGGCACCCTGGCCGGCGTCGCGGCGGCGGTCGGCCACGCGGCCGAGGCGGACCAGCGCCGGGGTCGCGCGGCCGAGCGGGTGGCCGGGTTCGACGCGCGCGTGGCCGAGGTGTTCGCCGCCTGCGGACGCCCGGTGCCCGGTGCGGACGGCGGTCGGCCGGCGTTCGCGGCGGTGCGCGCGTTGCACGAGGAGCTGACCGCGGCCCGCGGCGCCGAGGATGCCGGCGATCGGATCGCCGAGCGCATCGCCCGGCTGGAGCTCGCGGTGGCGGCCGGGCGCGCGGCCATCGAGCAGATCGCGGGCGAACTCGCCGCGCTGGTCGCCGCGGCCGGCACCGCCGACGCCGACGAACTGCGCCGCGCGGTGGGGCGATCGGCCCGGCTGCGCGAGATCGAGCGGGCCCTCGCCGAGCATCGCGAGTTGCTGACACCGGAGGTCGAACAGGAGGTCGCGCGGCACGCGGGCGAGGAACTCGACGTGGAGATCGAGGACGCCGCGCGTCGTGTCGAGGAGGCCGAGACCGCCTACGCGGCGGCGGGCGAGACGCTGGGTCGGCGCCGGCAGATCCTGCTGGAGATGGAACGCGAGTCGACGGCCGCCGCCCGGGCGCAGGAGGAGGCGGCCGGCACGGTGGCGGCGATCGCCGAGGACACCGAGGAGTTCGTCCGGTTGCGGCTGGCCCGCGAGGTGCTGCTGCGTTGCATGGAGGACTACCGCAAACAGAACCAGGCCCCGGTGCTGGCCCGCGCGGAGGAGGTCTTCACCGCACTCACCGCGGGCCGTTTCGATCGGCTGCTCGTGGAGACCGACGGCCGCAAGGGTGCCCCGGTGTTGCGCGCGCGCCGCGCCGGCGGCTCCTCGTCGGCCGCGGCGGACGCCGTCGGCAGCGCTTTCGCGGCCGGGTCGGTCGGCGTGGACGAGATGAGCGAGGGCACCCGCGATCAGCTGTATCTGGCGCTGCGGCTGGCCTCGTTGGACGCGTACGCGGATGCCGGCCGGGCGATGCCGATCGTGCTCGACGACATCGCGATGACCTTCGACGACGGGCGGACCCGGGCGATGCTCGCGGTGCTGGACGCGATGGCCGACCGGTTCCAGGTGGTGCTGTTCACCCACCACCCGCACCTGGGTCGGCTGGCCGTGGACACGCTCGCGCCGGGCCGCGCCCACGTGCACGAACTGCCGGTCTACGCGGCCCGATCGGTGACGGGCGAGCCGGCGGCGGGGTGAGCGGGCGGGCCTGCCGGGCGCGGGGTCAGGCGGTCATCGCGAGTCGGAAGCGCACACACTTGCCACCGGGTTCGGGGACCGACTCCCAGCCGTCCGAGAGCGATTCGACCAGCAGCAGGCCGCGACCGGTGGTGTCGTCGTCGCCGGCCTCGACCACCTGTGGCGTCCGGGTGTCCGTGTCGTGCACCTCGATCCAGACGCAGGCGGCGCCGTCGGGGGCGCGATCTCGGCGGACCACGACGCTGAACGGGCGTCCCAGGCCCGCGTGGCGTACGGCGTTGGTCGCCAGTTCGGAGGCGAGAAGTACGGCGATGTCGGACAACGAGTCGAGGTCCCAGACCGTCAGTGCCACGCGGACATGCTCCCGCACGGCGGACACGCAGGCGGGCATCGCCGGCAGCGTGATGGTCGGGCTGACCTCGTCCTCTGCATCCGCCACTTCCGGATCGGCCAGGGTGGTCATGCAGCTACCTCCTGTTGCGTGGGCTGCGTTTGCCCCCGCAAGCGGCCCCGCCCCGTCCCGTCGCTTTAAGTGATCTTGTAAGCGCGTAAAGTGAGGGTGCTCGGTAGGATGCTCCACGAAACCCGGTGGTGCAACTCTCGCCGCCACTTCGGTGTCCGCGTGTACACGGTTCACCCGATCGGGCGATGCCCCTGGCCCTCACATGGAGGAAGCGGGTTCTGCTCGTCCGTCGGCGTGGCCTCGACTAGTCAGGGGTGACGGGCCGATGGCGACCTTGTTGCAGGAAACCCACGCACCGACGTGGCGGCGAAGCTCCTACAGCAGCGTGCAGGGGAACTGCGTCGAGGTGGCGAATCGGTGTCCGCGCGAGGTGGCGGTCCGCGATTCCAAGCAACGTGCCTGCGCGGTCCTGCGATTCGCCGATCGAGAGTGGACGCACCTGTTGGTTGCCCTTGTCGGGGCCCGGAGTTGACGGTCAGTCAGCATCATCGGCGGTGAGCACCGGCGGCTCGCTGCGGCGGAAGACGTGGGCCAGACCCGGTTCGACGATCGACCCGGGTACCTCGCCGTCGAACCAGCGGTCCACATGCGCCCAGTGGTACGGATTCAACAGATACTCGCCGGTCAGCCCCTCGACCGTGGCGTATTCCTGCTCCCATACATGCGTCCACGGCGACGCCGGCCCGGCCCGTTCGGCCACCCGGGACAGCGCCCACGAACGAATCGTCGCGATGTGCTCCGGCATCCCCAGCAGGTCCGACTCGAACTCCGCGAGCACGTCGGCGGATGTGCCGGTACGCACGGTCAACAGCAGCGTGCGCTTGATCCGGGGACCGTCCAGCGGCACGAAGGCGGCCCGCACCGGGCGCAACGCGACCGCCTCGGCCCCGGTGGGCAGTTCGGGAGCCGCGTCGGCGTCGAGATCCCAGGAGAAGCCGTGCCCGCCGACGCTGCCCGGCAGATCCGGTCCGGCCGAGCGCACCGCGCCGAGTCCGGGCTCGGGCATGGTCGGGGCGAGTACCACCCAACGTGTCATGCGTGCGCTCCGGTGCGGTGTACGGCGCGGTCCGCCTCGGCGGGGACCGCGGCGGTGGGAGGCGTCCCGGTCGTTCCGGCCGCGGTCGGATCCGCCGCCCCGGGATCCGGGCCGTCCCCGGAGGGGGGCATCGCCGGTTGCAACGCCCGACGTTGCCGGTGCAACGCGTAGCCGTCGGTGGCCGCCCAGAACGCCGCGACGTCCGGATCGGCCGCGGCGGCACCGCGCATCGCGTAGAAGGCCCGGATCCCGGGCAACACCCACAGGATGTGCACGGTGGTCGCCTCGCGGCCCGCCGGCGAGCGCCAGACCCGCTCCAGTCGCATCCCGCGCCGCTGCGCGCCGGGCAGGTAACGATCATGGAACTGGCGCAGCCACCACGCCACCTGATCGTTCGTCAGGGTGACCTGGTCGAGGATGTCGACCGTCTCGACGGCGGAGTCGGCGGCCGGGTCGATGCTGCTCACAACTTTTCCAGCACTCGTTCGCGGTACTGCGCGATCCGCTCGCGCAACGTGTCCAGCCCACCCGGCCCCGCCAGTTCGGCCGGGTTGGGCGCGAACACCAGGCGGCTCGCGCCCGCCTCGGTGAACCGGCGCACCCAGTTCGGGTCGTGCTGGCGCTCCCGGTCGCACGAGCCGGGCCACGCGGTGATCTCGACCGCGTGCTCGGCCCGACCGGCCGAGAGCGTCGACGCGCGCAACAATTGGGCGCGGGCCTCGAAGTCTTCGGCGGTGATCGTGTACGGGAACCAACCGTCGCCGATCCGCCCCGCCCGGCGCACGGCGGGCTCGCTGTTGCCGCCCAGGATCACCGGTACCGCGCCACGCTCGGGCTGCGGCAGGCAGTGCACCCGCTCGAAGTCGGTGAACCGACCGCGGAAGGTGGCCGGCGCGTCGGCCCACAACGCGCGCATCGCGCCGACGCACTCCTCCAGGCGGGCGCCGCGCTCGCCGAAGGTCGCGCCGACCGCGGCGTACTCCTCCTTCTGCCAGCCGATGCCCAGACCCAACATCAATCGGCCGGCGGAGTGTCGGTCGATGGTGGCGACCCGCTTGGCCAGCACCACCGGGCTGTGCAGCGGGGCGACCACCATCGCGGTGCCGAATCGCAACGTGCGCGACGCGCCCGCCAGGAAGGCGATGGTCTCCAGCGGGTCGGGCATCGGCACGACGCCGGCGGCGCTGGGGGTGCGCCCGGAATCCGAGTACGGGTACAGGGGTTCGTAGTCCTCGGCGACCACGACGTGTTCGACGGTCCAGACGGATTCGACGCCGCACTCCTCCAGCGTCCCGGCGAAGTCGCGCAGGAAGCCGCCCGAGGTGATCAGACCGTCCGCGAAGGGCGCCATCACGCCCAGCTTGATCGTCATTCTGACGCCCTTTCAGATCCCGTGTCCGCACCCTGCCGCGACGGGCGTGCGAGCGCAAGACCCGACCGACGGTGTCGTTGGACACGCGGCCGAAGGGCGCTTGACCTCGGTGTTCGGTCCCTGCATGCCGCGTGCGCCCGCCATCGGGGCGCGGGCGCACGCGGTTCGGGTGGGCAGCGGCAGGGGCGGAGACCGGTGGGGCGGCCCGGCTACCCGCCCTGGGCGAGCTCGACGAGTTCGTCGTGGCGATACAGCGGGCGCAGACCGTCGGCGAAGCGCACCATGTACCACTGGTACGGGGACAACGGCGGCCGATGCGCGTCCGCGAACACCTCGCACACCTCGCCGATGTGGCCGGTACTCAGACCCACCTGGACCTGCACCCGGGTGCCGATCTCGAATCCCTGCCAGCGGGTGGCCCCGCCGCGAACATGCTCCTGGGTCCTCGTCGTCGCGTCGCCCATGACGGGCACCGCCCTTCTGCCGATGGGTAGTTGACTCAACCTTCGAGAACGGGTCCCGTACCCGATATCGGGCCGCGCGAGCACGCTCTTGAGACAAGGACTCCGTTCGCGCGCGGACTTCACCCGGAAGGAGCGCCCGAGTGGCGCGGCCGAGCCGGCAGGCTTTCGGTGTGGACGTCCTGTGGTGGATCACCGCCGTTTCCGGTCTCGTGTGGCTCTATCTGACGCTGTGCCACGGCTGGTTCTGGCGCACCGACGTGCGCCTCGCGGCCTCGGCCGGGCCGGTGGCCGACACCGTGTCGGTGGCGGTGATCGTGCCCGCCCGGGACGAGGCCGAGGTGCTCGGCGAGAGCCTGCCCACGCTGCTCGCGCAGGACTTTCCCGGCCGGGCCGCGGTGCTCCTGGTCGACGACGGCAGCACCGACGGGACCGGCGAGCTGGCCCGGCGGCTGGGTACGGCCGGCCGGGTGCCCCTGAGCGTGACCTCGCCCGGCGATCCGCCCGCGGGCTGGACCGGCAAGTTGTGGGCGCTGCGGCACGGCGTCGCATCGGTCGGCGAGGTGGACTGGATCCTGTTCACCGACGCGGACATCGCGCACGCGCCCGATTCGCTCGCCCGCCTGGTCGGCGAGGCCGAGCGGGACCGGCTCGACCTGCTGTCGGTGATGGCCCGGCTGCGCACCCACACCCGGTGGGAGAAGTTGATCGTGCCCGCCTTCGTGTACTTCTTCGGCAAACTCTTCCCGTTTCGCCGGGTCAACCGGCCGGGCTCACGGGTCGCGGCCGCCGCCGGCGGTTGTGTGCTGGTGCGGCGCACCGCGCTGGAGCGGGCCGGCGGCGTGGCGGCGATCCGGGACGCGGTGATCGACGACGTGTCGCTGGGTACCGCGGTCAAGCGCGCCGGCGGCCGGATCCGACTCGTGCTCGCGGACCCCGAGCAGCACGTGGACAGTGTGCGGCCCTATCCGGCACTGGCCGATCTGTGGAACATGGTCGCGCGCAGCGCGTTCGCCCAGTTGCGGCACTCCTGGCTGTTGCTCGCGGGCACCGTGCCGGGCCTGGCCCTGGTCTATCTGGCGGCACCCGTCGCGTTGTTCGCCGGGATCGTCGGCGCGAACGGCCCGCTCGCGCTGGTCGGGCTCGCGGTGTGGGCGCTGATGACCGCGACCTATCTGCCCATGGTGCGTTATTACCGACAACCCGCCGCGGCGGCGGTGTTGCTGCCGTTCGCGGCCCTGTTGTACCTGGGCATGACGGTGCATTCGGCGCTGCGGCACGCTCGGGGGCGCGGGGCGGCGTGGAAGGGTCGCACGTACCCGGCGCCGGCCGAATAGGCTCCGTTCGTGCCCAGCCCAGACTCCACCGCCCGTCCCTATCGCGACGGCGTCCCCGAACACGGCCGCGTCCCCAAGTCGTACACGGTGAAGATGAGCCTGCTCCAACTCATGGACGAGTTGGGGGAGGACGCGTTGTTGCCCTCCGAACGCGAGCTCGCCGCGACCTACGGGGTCGCCCGCAGCACCCTGCGATCGGCGATCGGCGAGTTGGTGATGGAGGGCAGACTGCGCTCCGCCCGCGGTCGGGGCACCTACGTCGCGCCGCCCAAGCTGATGCAGCCGGTCAGCCTCGGCAGCTACACCGAGGCGGTGCGCTCGATGGGACTGACCCCCGGGCGTCGCGTGGTCACCCTGGAACACCACGTCGCGCAGCCCGACCTGGCCGACCGGCTGCGGCTGCGGACCGGCGACCTGACCGTGCACCTGGAGCGGGTGCTGCTCGCCGACGACGAACCGATCGGCCTGGAGAGCACCTATCTGCCGCTGGACCGCTTTCCCACCCTGCTGGACGTGCTGCGCCCGGAGGGCTCGCTCTACCAGTGCCTGCAAAAGGATCTGGGCGTGGTGTTCGCGGAGATAGAGGAGACGGTGGAGACCGTGCTGGCCGCGCCGCGCGAGGCACTGCTCCTGGAGACCAACCCGGCGCTGCCGATGTTGCTGGTGATGCGCACGTCCTACGACCCGGAGGGGGTGCCCATCGAGCGGGTCCGGGCGCTGTTCCGGGGGGACCGGATGGGATTCGCCACCCGCCTGCGGGCGTAGGCCCGGCCCGCTTAGATAACGGAAAGATAACAGGTTCGGACCTTAACGGACTGTTCACCCGGGCGACATACCGCCTCCGCATGCTCGGCATCGACCACTCCCAAGCTGGTCGCATTCACCCCCGAGTACGTGGAGGAAGCCGGTGCGAGTCATCGTCGTCGGAGGTGGCGTGCTGGGCACCATGCACGCCTGGCAGGCCATCGATCGAGGTCACGAGGTTGTGCACATCGAGCGCGAGCGCGAGGCGCGCGGTGCTTCGGTACGCAACTTCGGCCTGGTGTGGATCGGCGGCCGGGCCGGTGGCGACGAACTGGACACCGCGCTCCGGGCCCGCGAACTGTGGGAACGCATCGGCGCCGACGTGCCCGGCACCGGCTTTCGGCCCAACGGTTCGCTCACCGTGTGCCGAGGCGCCGAGGAGGTCGCGGTGGCCGAGGCGGCCCTCGCCCTGCCCGACGCCACCGAGCGCGGCCTGAAGCTGCTCACCCCGGGCGAGGCCCGGGCGCACAACCCGGCGCTGCGCGGCACCTTCGACGCGGCGCTGTGGTGTGAGCGGGACGGCGCGGTCGAATCCCGGGTCGCGCTGCCCGCACTGCGTACGCACCTCGCGGCGAGCGGTCGCTACACCTGGCTGCCCGGCCGCGAGGTGCGCGACCTGCTGCCGAGCGGCACCGGCGTGCGCGACGACCACGGACACGTGCACGAGGGCGACCTGGTGCTGCTGTGCACCGGCGCCTGGCTGACCGGCCTGGTGCGCGAGCTGGCCCCCGAGCTGCCGGTGCGCCGGGTGCGGCTGCAGATGATGCAGACCGACCCGCTCGACGAGCCACTGACCACCTCGGTCGCCGACGGGGACAGCTTCCGCTACTACCCGGCCTACGCCGGCACCGCGCTGGAGGCGCTGAGGAGCGCCCGTCCGCAGGCGCCGGTGCCCACCGAACACCGCATGCAGCTGCTGATGGTCCAGCGCCTGGACGGCGGCCTGACCATCGGTGACACCCACGAATACGACGAGCCGTTCACCTTCGACGTGGACTCCGCGCCCTACGAGCACCTGGCCCAGGTCGCCGAAGCGCTGCTCGGTCGCCCGCTGCCGGCCGTTCGCCGTCGCTGGGCCGGGGTGTACGCGCAGACCACCGACACCACCCGCGTCGTGCACCGCGAGCAGGTCGCCCCGGCGACCTGGCTGGTGACCGGCCCCGGCGGACGCGGGATGACCTGCTCGCCCGCCATTGCCGAACAGACCGCGCGGCTCGCCGGTCTCTAAGCCCTCCCGCTTCCCCCGCCCGTCGCCGAAAGCCCAACCGGAGCACTACTCATGACGCACTATCAACTCGCCGTCCTGGACATGGCCGGCACCACCGTCGCCGACGACGGCCTCGTC
This sequence comes from Embleya sp. NPDC059213, assembly GCF_042754445.1. Taxonomy (NCBI): domain Bacteria; kingdom Bacillati; phylum Actinomycetota; class Actinomycetes; order Kitasatosporales; family Streptomycetaceae; genus Embleya; species Embleya sp. NPDC059213. Next base: position 8,224 of record NZ_JBHZAV010000138.1, on the reverse strand, counting down.
GTCGAGGCGTTCACCCGGGCGATCGGCGCGGCCGGAGTCGAGGCCGGCTCCGCCGACTTCGAGGACAAGCTCGGCTACGTCCACGCCACCATGGGCGAGAGCAAGATCACCGTCTTCCGGGCCCTGCTCGACGGCGACGAGGAACGCGCGCAGGCCGCCAACCTCGCGTTCGAGAGCGCCTATGCCGACCTGGTGGCCCAGGGCCGCTGCGCGCCGATCGACGGCGCCGAGGAGGCCATCCGCGCACTGCGTGCGGCGGGCGTCGAGGTCGCCCTCACCACCGGCTTCGGCAGGCCCACCCAGGACGCGATCCTGACCGCGCTCGGCTGGACCGACCTGGCCGACCTGACCCTGTGCCCGGCCGACGCCGGGCGCGGCCGGCCGTACCCGGACATGGTGCTCACCGCGGTGCTGCGGCTGGGCGTCGAGGACCTGCGCGCGGTCGCCGTGGTCGGCGACACCGCGTTCGACGTGCTCACCGGCCTGCGCTCCGGCGCCCGTATCGCCGCCGGTGTGCTCACCGGCGCCCACGACCGCACCGCGCTCGAAGCGGCCGGTGCCACCCACGTACTCGGCTCCATCCGTGAACTTCCCGCCCTGCTCCAGGGCTGATTCGTCTTTTCGAAAGGGCGATTTCCCATGCGACGCATTCTCGGCCTCACCGCCGCCGCCACCGTGGTCGTGCTCAGCGCGAGCGCCTGCGGCGGGACCGGCGGGAGCGGTTCGGACGACACCAGGCCCGCCGCGAACGCCGCCCCCGGCAGCGCCCCGGCCAAGGGCTCGGGCAGCGTGACCGTCTACTCCGTGGACGGGCTCGCCGACTGGTACACCAAGCGCTTCGCGGACTTCGAGAAGAAGACCGGGATCAAGGTCAACCTGGTCGAGTCCGGCTCCGGCGAGGTGGTCACCCGGATGGAGAAGGAGAAGGGCAACCCGCAGGCCGACGTGGCGATCACGCTGCCGCCGTTCATCCAGCGCGCGGCCCAGGCGAACCTGCTCACCGCGTACGCGCCGGCCGGCGCCGACCAGGTGCCCGCGACCTCCAAGGACGCGCAGGGCCGCTACGTGGCCGTGGTCAACAACTACGCGTCCTGGATCTACAACCCCGACCAGGCCAAGCCCGCGCCGACCAAGTTCCAGGAACTGACCGACGGCCGGTTCAAGTCCAAGCTCCAGTACTCGACGCCGGGCCAGGCCGGGGACGGCACCGCCGTGCTGATCCAGCTCCAGCACCTGTACGGCAAGCAGGGCGCGCTCGACTACCTCAAGCGGCTCGAATCGAACAACGTTGGCCCGTCCTCCTCCACCGGCAAGCTCCAGCCCAAGGTCGGCAAGGGCGAACTCACCGTGGCCAACGGCGACCTCCAGATGAACCTGGCGTCCATCCACAACGACAAGTCCAACTTCAAGGTCTGGTTCCCGGCCGACGACGCGGGCAAGGCGTCGACGTTCGCGTTGCCCTACTTCATGGGTCTGTCCTCGGGCGCCCCGCACGCCGACGCCGGTCGCAAGCTGATGGACTACCTGCTCTCCCCGGAGGCGCAGACCTCGGTCTCCGCCGAGGCGCTCGGCCTGCCCGCCCGCGAGGACGTCAAGCCGACCGACGCCAACGCCGCCGAGATCACCAAGGCCCTGGAGGGCGTCGAGATCTGGGCGCCGGAGTGGGACACGGTCCTCAAGGACCTGGACGCCGACCTGGCCGCGTACAACAAGGCCGTCGGTCGCTGACCCGACCGAGGTCCACCCACACCCCGAGATGACCGCGGACAGGGAGGGAACCCGCATGACCGCACCAGCCATCGAGCGCACCGAGGCGATCACCGTGAGCGCAGCGCCGACCCCGCCGGCGATCGGCATCCAGGATCTGACGGTCCGATACGGATCCGTCGTGGCCCTGGAAGGACTGAGCCTGGAGGTCGCCCGAGGCGAGACGGTCGCCCTGCTGGGCCCGTCCGGCTCGGGCAAGTCCACGGCGCTCAAGGCGGTCGCGGGTTTCCTCCGACCCGCCGGTGGGCGGATCACCCTGGCCGGTCGCGACGTGACGTACGAACCGCCGAACAAGCGCGGAATCGGCGTCGTCGTGCAGAACTACGCGCTGTTCCCGCACATGCGGGTCGCGGACAACGTCGCGTTCGGCCTCAAGGCCCGCCGGATACCGCGCGCCGAGGTGGCCCGCCGGGTCACCGAGGCGCTGGACATGGTGGGCATGGCGAGCTACGCCCGGCGCCACCCCCGCGAGTTGTCCGGCGGGCAGCAGCAACGGGTGGCGATCGCCCGGGCGTTGGCCATCCGGCCGCCCGTACTGCTGCTCGACGAACCGCTGTCCGCGCTGGACGCGACGCTGCGCGCCGACCTGCTCGGCGAGTTGCAGCGGCTGCGCGCCGACCTGCCGGACGTGGCGATCATGTACGTGACGCACGACCAGACCGAGGCGCTCGCGCTCGCGGATCGCATCGCGGTGATGCGGGACGCGCGGTTGGTCGACCTGGACGCCACGGATCGGCTGTATCGACGCCCGCCCAGCGAGTTCACCGCGTCCTTCCTGGGTGCGGCCAACCTGTTCGGCGCGCGGCTGCTCGCGGCGTGCACGGCCGGGGACGACGCGGTCGAGGTCGCGGTGGGCGGGCTGACCGTGACCGCCGATCCCACCCGCGCGTTCGCCGAGGGCGAGCGGGCGCTGTTGGTGGCCCGCCCGCACACCCTGGGGGTGACCGCGGTCGACCACCCGAACACGTTGCCCGCGACGCTCACCGCGACCCAGTGGCGCGGCGCCGACTACCGGCTGACCTGTGTGCTGGACGGCGCGGCGGGTCCGGCGGACGAGTCGGACGAGTCCGGGCGGTCGGAGCAGTCGGGTCGCGCCGGTCGGGAGATCCGGATCGATGTGACCGACCTGGCCGACGTCCCGGCGCTGGGCGAGCGACTCGGCGTGGCGCTGCCCGCCGAACCGTGCGTCCTGGTCCCGGCGGGAGCGGCCGGATGAGCGCGACCCTGACCGAGCCGACGAGCGCGGCCGAGTCGATTTTGGCTCCGGCGCGCGCGAGCAAGGCCCGCGGCGGGGCGTCCCGGGCGTTGTGGGTGCTCCCGCCGCTCGTGCTCGCCGCCGGATTCTTCCTCTATCCGCTCGCCCTCGTGGTCAAGCAGTCCTTCGTCGACAAGAACGAGCGGGTCGGCCTGGACGTATGGCGCGACGTGCTGAACTCGCCCTCGTTCGGCGACGCGCTGTGGAACACGGTCAAGATCGCCGTACTGTCCACGCTCGGCTGCCTGGTGGTCGGCTTCTTCCTGGCCCTGGTGTTGTCCTTCGTCCCGTTTCCCGGCGCCCGTGCGGTCGGTCGGATCGTGGACACCGTGCTCGCCTTCCCGTCCTTCCTGATCGCGCTGGCCTTCACCTTCCTGTACGGCACGGCGGGCGTGGTCAACGCGGCGGCGGACAAGCTCGGCCTGGGCGAGCCGCTGGTCGGCTTCCTGTACTCGCCGTGGTGCGTGGTGTTGGCCGAGATCACCTTCTACACGCCGTTCGTGATGCGCCCGCTGCTCGCCGCGTTCGCGTTGGTCCCCCGGGACCGGCTCGACGTGGCGGCCTCGCTCGGCGCGGGGCCGCTGCGGGTGATCGGTCAGGTGCTGTTGCCCGAGGCGTGGCCCGCCCTCGCGGCCGGCGGCAGCCTGACCCTGCTGCTCACCCTCAACGAGTTCGGCATCGTGCTGTTCATCGGCGCCAAGGACGTCACCACGCTGCCGATGCTCGTGCACGCCAAGGGCGCGGTCACCTTCGACTACCCGGGCGCGTGTGTGGTCGCGGTGGTCGAGGTCGCGCTGTCGCTCACGCTCTACGCGGTCTACCGATTCGTCTTCTCCCGGACAGGAGCCGGCCGTGCTGGTCTGGTCGCGTAGCGGACGTGCCCTCGTCTGGGCGCTTTTCGCACTCGTTTTCGCCCCTCTCGTGCTCGCTCCGCTGGCGATCCTGGGCATCGCCGCGTTCGCCGGCGACTGGAACAGCGTGCTGCCCGCGTCCTGGACGAGCGAGAACATCCGCGAGGCCACGGCGGGCACCAACCACGACAGCCTCGTGGTCAGCATCGAGACCGCGCTGGGCGCGTCGCTGATCGCGATCGTGGTCGGCACCTGGGCGGCGATCGCCGCCCGGACCGCGCCGCGTTGGCTTCGCCGGCTCACCGACGCGGTCTTCCACCTGCCGGTCGCGGTGCCGTCGGTGGTGGTCGGGCTCGGCATGCTGGTGGCCTTCAGCGACGGCCCGATCCTGCTCAACGGCACCAAGTGGATCGTGATCGCGGCCCACGCGGTGCTGGTGGTGACGTTCGCCTACTCGACGGTGTCGGCCGGACTCGACCGGACCGACGCGGCCTTCGCGGACGTGGCCGCCTCGCTCGGTGCGAGCGCCGCCCGGGTGCTGCTGCGGGTACGGCTGCCGATGTTGCTGCCGTCGATCACGGCGGCGGCGAGCCTGGCGATCGCCCTGTCGATGGGCGAGGTCGGCGCGACGATCATGGTCTACCCGGCCGAGTGGCGGACGCTGCCGGTTTCGGTCTTCACCCTGACCGACCGGGGCAAGGTGCTGCTCGGGTCCGCGGTCACGGTGGTGCTGCTGGTCGCGACGCTGGTCGTGCTGACGATCGTCGGCCTGCTCAAGGGCCGGGTGGAGGAGCGCAAGCGGCGGCGGTAGCGGTGCGTCGACTCGCCGTGTGGTGCGTCGGTGCGCGTCGGTTCAGTTCCGGCCGAAGGTCCGGGCGGGCGGGGCCGGCGACGCGACCGCCGTGGCGTCGTGCACCACGGCCGCCCCGCCGGGGAAGTCGGCCAACGCGGAGCCGTGCTCGACCCGACCCGGGAACGGGTCGGCGGCCGTGCGCCGCGCCAGCGCGGCGACCGGCAGCTCGCCGTGCGAGGCGACCACCAGCACATTGCCGAACCGCCGTCCGCGCAACACCGCGGGGTCGGCGATCAGCAGCAGATTCGGGAACACCGAGCGCACCGTCGCCACCTGCGACCGGACGAAGTCGAGCCGGCCCCCGTCGGCCAGATTCACCGCGTACACCCCACCGGGAGCAAGCGTCCGGGCCACCTCGCCGACGAACTCGGCCGACGTCAGATGCGCGGGCACGCGGGAATCGGCGAACACGTCGACCACGGCGAGATCGAACGCCGCGTCCGGCGCCTTGCCCGCGATCTCGCGGGCATCGCCGGCGCGTACCCGGATCTGCCAGTTCTTGTCCCACGGCAGTTCCCGCCGGACGAACTCCACCAACTCCGCGTCCAACTCGGCCACCTGCTGTCGCGACCGAGGCCGGGTGGCCGCCACATAGCGGGCCAGGGTGAGCCCACCGCCACCGAGGTGGAAGGCCCGCAGCGGCTTGCCGGCGTCGGCGATCAGGTCGACCAGGTGGCCGAGCCGACGCACGTACTCGAACTCCAACCAGGTCGGGTCGCCCAGATCCACATGCGACTGCGGCGACCCGTGCAGGCGCAGCGTCCATGCCCCGGCCCGATCCGGATCGGGCTCCAACTCGACACTGCCGGAACCCACCTCGGCGCGGACCGGCTCGGGCGCGCGCCCGCGTCGACGCTGCTTGTCTGCCATCCGACCAGTATCGAGCCGGTCGACGCGCGACGCGGACCGCCCCGATCCGGCCGGATCGAGACGGTCCGCGCACTCCCGGCAAGGATCAGCGGCCGGTCTTGACGAAGCGCTCCAGCTTGTCGTCCGCGCCGCCGCGCAGGGTGCGGTCGCCGGTCGCCGCGGAGACGGTGATGTTCCCCTTGTTCAGCTCGGTCCAGTCGGCGTGCCGCTTGGTCTCCGGACGGCAGAAGGTGCCGGGCTCCGCGCAGTCGCCCTGACCGATCGCGAAGGTGTCACCGTCGGGGGCGGCCGAATACGCGATCGCGACCACGGTCTCGGTGCCGATCTCGGTCCACACCGGCCGACCCGGCTGCTTCCCGGGCACCACGTTGGGGTGGTTGATGTTGATGACGTACTCGTCAGACAGCGCCTTGCGGTCCTTGAGCTGCGCCACGTACGAGGGCAGGAAGTCGGCGAACGCCCGGTAGGTGGCCGGAGTCACCTTGAACGTCTCCATGTCGAAGCCGCCGCTGAGTGCGATGGCCGGCTTGCCGTTCTCGATCGCGGCGATCGCGGCGCCCAGGGTGCCCGAGTCGTTGGTGACCGAGGCGACGTTGGGCCCGGAGTTGATGCCGGTGAGCACCAGGTCGGGACCGTTGCGCCAGCCGACCTTGGCGGCGAGTCCGCCGCGCAGGGCGAGCCGCACGGTGTCCACGGGGGTGGCGCTCGGGGTCGTCGGGCCGCACGGGGCATTGCCCTTGCAGACGCCGAAGACGGCTCCCTTGCTCGGGGCCTGGGCACAGTCGCCCTCGAAGCCGGTCGGCAGCGCGGTGCGCTTGGACACGGTGAGCGCGCCGCTGCCGGTGGCCGCGGTACCGAAGCCGCTCATGTACTGCCACGGCGCCATCACCACGACATCCGCCCCGGCGGCACACAGCGCCCGCCGTACCTCGTAGACGCCCCGCCCGTCGGCGCCGTCGGGCTTGGCGTTCTGCATCGAGTCGTCGTTGCTCAGCAGGATGCGCATCCCGGCGACGGACGGTCGGTGGTCGCCGTGACCGGGCGCCGCGTCGGCACTCCCGGTCAGGGCCAGGAGCAGGGCGCCCGCGCCGAGGGCGGCGGGCAGGGCGACGAAGCGCTTTCGCTGAAGCTTCATGTTTCCTCGACTCGACTTCGTGGCGAATACGGAGGAATCGACCGTCGCGTGTCCACGACGTCGACACTCGCGGCCGATTCAGGTGCGAGTGAACGTAGAAGCTAAACCTAGTGAGTAAAAGGTTTGAGACCTAAGCGTTACCGATGAGCCTGAGTCGGGGACTCTCCGTAGGCGGCAGAGCACGCCACGAGCAACTCTCGGCGGCGAAGAAACACTGGGAGCGTCCGACGACATCGCCGGCGTCGACGGGTTCGTACGCCCCGGGCCCGTCGACCGGATCGAAGTCCAGATAGAAGAGGTCGCCGTACGTCTCATCGGTGAAACGCGACAGCACCGGGTCGAAATAGAGCATTCCGGAGAAACCCTTGCCGTGTTCGACCCGGTAGTCGCGAAGCCCCGTAAGGGTGAACTCGACCGGAATCCACGGCCAGCCGTGTTCCCGGTCCCGGGCATCGACCAGCACCCGCGCGGTCGCCCCACCCGGGCTGAACGGGTCGTCGATCTGTACTCGGGTGACACACCCGTTCCCGAAATCGAACAAGCCCAGGAGATCGCCCAGGCTGTCCGGGGTGAGCAGGGACATGGGGCCCTCCGGTCGGCGGCGGTGCAGTTCGGTACTCCACACCAATCATTACGACTGATGCGCCGCCACCGTACGGAAGTATCGAGCCGACTGCGCTCGTGATCAGACTCGGCCGACCAGCCGCGAGATCAGCGCACCGGCGGCCAGGTAGACCACCGCGGCCAGCCCCTGGTTCACCGCGACCCGTGCCTTGACGTTGTCGGGGGTGAAGAGATCCCTCGCCCACCGGGTCAGCCAATCCGCCCAGTCGGCGATGGTCTCCACCGCGCCGTTGGCGGGATTGGCTTCGAAGACGAACAGAATGATGTGCAGCAGGATGACGACTGCGATCCCTGCGGCGACGACGCTGACGACCGTCGCGATCGGGTTCACTCGCCGTGCGGTAGAGGTCACCATGCCGGGAGTCTGCTCGGACTCGAACACCCGAAACGGAGCCCGTGGGCGCCGGTTTGCAGTCGGCCCCCGGCCCCGGTAGGGTCCTCCAAGTTGCCCGACAGGGAGACCTGAGACAGATGCGAGCCTAGGCGCCCGCGCTGGCTGGTCCCGGGGTGGCCATTCCGATCACTTGAACCGGGTGTGGTGCGCATGCGCATCACACACGTCGTCCTGTGCTCGGGAGTCCCTGCGGATTGCCGGAACGCAAATTACTGCCGATTAGACGGTGGGAAATGCGATCCGCTAATGTTCGGGGCGTCGCAGAAAGCAGCGGGAAGAACAAATTTCCGAAGCCGAAGCGGTGAGCGAAGCGGGTCGAAAGACCTGGTAAGCTCGAAGAGCCGGAAGCCGAGGAAACGAGAGTTTCGAAGGCGGAAAGCAACGGACGAAAAGCGGGTCGCAGGATCTGCTAGAGTCCGGAAGGCGGAAAGCGCGGAAACGCGGTGGAAGCCGAAAGCGAGGAAAGCGAAGCCGC
>NZ_JBHZAV010000137.1:0-25222 GCF_042754445.1 Embleya sp. NPDC059213 | reverse complement strand
AGGTAGTGGTCTCCGGGGGCGGGCGGGACGCGGATGCGGCGCGTGCCCACATGGGCGAGGCCGAGACGCTGGTGGCGTCCGTACCGGAGGGCATCTACTGCGGCACGTCCGTGGGTCCGTCGTCCCTGCGGGTGCACCGGACCTCGGCGGCGATCGAACTCGGCGACGGCGCGGCCGTGCTCGACCTCGCGAGCGAGTGGCAGCCGGGCTGTGATCTGCCGGCCGAACGGCGGTCGCATTTCTACATCGACCTGGCTCGGGCGCAACTGTGGCGGGGGCACCGCGAGGCGTGTTTCTCCTCGTTGCAGTTGGCTCGCAGGATCGCGCCTCAGCATGTGCGCGAGCATCCCCAAGTCAGGGACACCCTGGCCACGTTGGTGCGTTTGCAGCGGTCGTCCACGGAGACGTTGCTCGGCTATGCCGAGTGGGCTCACGCGATTTGAGTGCCACACGGTGACACATCCTGTGTCACTTATGGGGGTTCCCGCCGGTCAGCATTGATGGTGTGCAGACCTGCTGGGCCGCTCGGCTTGGTGGGTGCCGTCGCCCATTGCCGACCCGGCGCTGGAGGCATCATGTCCGAGACCGTTCACGTCGGCCCGTCCGGTGATCCGCAGCGCCCGACCCGGATCACGCTGCCCGACCGGGTGCAGGTGGACCTCACGGACGACGAAGTCGTCGCGCTCCAGCACGAGATCCGTCGCCACATGCTGTATCCGGTCCCGGCCACGATCGACCGGCCCGCCGTCTCGGGCGACTGACGAGTCGCTCTCCGGCCGCTGCGGTGCGGGACCGCACGCGGCCTCCGGCCGGGCCCGCGGGTCCCACCGCGCCGCCTGGCCGGCCCCGGCCACCCGCTCTCCGTCGGGTGGCCCGCCCGGCGGTGCTGTTTCACCGCCGGGCCCGCCTTCCCTCGCCCGGCCGCAGGTACCCTGCGGCGGCCGGGCGAGGACCACCACTCACACTCAGCCTTGGAGAGGTCATGTCCGACTCGCCCCCGTGGACCATCGGCGACAACCTGTGGCGCAAACTCAGCGACACCCGCCACCACTTCGGCACCGTCACCCGCGTCTGGCAGGACAGTGACGACCGGTGGATGGTCGAGTACTTGCGCGGCTGGAGCCGGGAGTCACGGCAGACGCACATCGCGCCCGCCGGCGAGATGTACGTCGGCAACACGGCACCCTCGCGGCCGGTGTGACCTATCCGATCCGGACTTCCCACCGGTCCGCCGGGAGGAGCAACTCCTCGACTGCGGCGACCCGTCCGTCGCGCGAGAACCGGATCACCCTCACGACCAGGAGCATCGCCCCGATGGTGACACCGAGCATGCCGGCCTCGCCGGAGGTGGTGGCCCGCCCGGACATACCGCTGAGCGTGTGGGCATCGGGAATCGGGCGGAGGCGGCCGGTGTACCTGACGAGCAGGTGGCTGGTCCGCCCGTCGGGGTCGAGCAACTCGGTGCGCTGGACGCGGGCGGTGTCGGTGAGGCCGAGTAGCGTCCTGACGATGGTCGGTGCCACGACGCGGGAGAGCTGCCGTTCTCCTATGCCGTACGGCCAGGGAGCTGCCGGATCGGTCGGGGTCCTCATCGCTGGAGGATGCGCCACGGTGAGGCGCCGCCGCCGCTGGGATCCTTCGATGAGCCCATCCGCACGGAGGACCTGCATGGCCTCGCGGGCAGCTCCGTCGCCGAGGCGTACTGCCCGCGGAGTTCGCTGCGGGTAGGGAAGCGCTCTCCGGGCGCCAGGATGCCGCGCTCGATGAGGCCCCGCAAGTGAGCGGCGACGCGCTGATGGTCCTCGTCTGCGGCGGGCACGTCGCGAATCCTCGCCGGGTCGGATGCGGGGCGGGGCCGAGATCCCCGCCTGTGAGACGCGCCCGACCTCGCCTCCGGTGCGGCCGAACGAGGGGATCGTAGTCCGTTTGAGAGAAAGCGAACCACACGGGCGAGTAGCCCCACCCGGGACTCGGCCGGGCCGTGTGTTGGCGGCTCGGCCGGATGCGGCGGGCGCCGTTCGTTACGGGAGCAGCGGGCGGCGCCGTCATGTCGTTGTGGGGCGACTCGGCGCGGGATGGATCACGACTCGGTGAAGGACGCCCGTTCGAGTGGTCCGGGGGCGTAGCCTCCGCGGCATCCGACTGTGGGGAGTCCCGTGAGCAATCAACCGCCGCAGCGGCGTCGACGGATCGGCAACCGTGTCGTGGGGGCATGTGTGGCCATCGTCCTGGTGATCGGCGCCGCCGTGTTCGTGGCAAGTCTGGTGCAGGGCAAGGGGGACGGTGACGCGGCGAGTCCGGCCGCAGCCGGCCGGGCGGACTCCTCGCCGGCCGACGGCAGTCGCTCGCCCGTCGATGCCAGATTCGTCGCCGAACTCGGTCGCTCCGCACCGCAACTGGTGGGCCCGAGAGCCGATTTGAACGTGCTGCTGAGCATGGCCAACGTGGCCTGCGGCTGGGTGCAGATGGGCAAGGACCGGGAGGAGATCGCCAACCGCATCATGGGCGTCACCTACACCCGCGACGAGGCCCTGGCCATCACCAACGCCGCGATGACCGGGTACTGCCCGAACGGGGGGCGCAAGTAGCGCCGACGCGCGATCGCCGGGTCGGCGGCCGGCGGGCCCGGTGTGGGTGCGGCGTGCGAGGGTGACTGGTTCAAGATCATGGATCCGGACCGGGAGCGCTTCGTGGCTGGGGTTGGCGAGGGTGTGTATGTGCTGCGGAACGTGCGCAGTGGGCTGGTCCTCGAAGTCGAGGGCGGGCGGACCCACAGCGGGGCCAATGTGTGGCAGGGCGCCGAGGACGGTTCCGCCGCGCAGCACTGGCGGATCACCGCCGTACACGCGGGCGGCGCGGTCCACCACGTGGAGCACGTGGCCAGTGGGAAGCGGCTGGACGTGACCGGGGCCTCGGAGGAGAACGGGGCCAACGTGCAACTGTGGCGGGCGAACAACTTCGGCGCGCAGGAGTGGATCCTGGAGGAGCACGTCGACGTGCCGGGCCGGGTCACGCTGGTCAACTACGTCAGCGGGCTGCTCCTGGAGGTGGCCGACGGCAGCACCGAGCCCGGCGGCAACGTGCGGCAGTGGGAGGACACCGACAGCCCGTCGCAGTGGTGGGCGCTCGAACCGCGCTGAGCACGCCGACCGGACCGGGCCGCCGCCGTCCCCCTCGCGCGAGGGTCAGGCGGCGGCCACCACGTGGGTGCGGGCCAGGGTCGGGGTGAGCGGGCGCGGGCGCGCGGCGGGGCGGGCGAACACGAACAGCCGCAGCACCACGAACCGGCCGATCCCGGCCAGGCCGGACGCGCCCAGGTAGACGCCCTGTTCGACCAGGACACCCGCGCCCGGCGCCGCCGCGTGCAGGCCGAGCACCGCGGTCGTGGTGAACAGGTAGGCGACCAGCGCGCTGAGCGCCGACTGGCCGTGGGCGCGCAATCCGGCGCGCCCGCCGCCGAAGGTGAACCGGCTGTGCAACTCGGTCGCGGCCACCGTGGAGACCACGGTCACGAACGCGTTGGCGACCGCGATCGGCATCGTGCCGGAGAGCACGACCAGCGCACCCGAGGAGGCGATCCCGGTGCCGCCCCCGAAGACCACGAACCGCGCGAACGCGGCGATCGAACCGGACTTCCCGGCCCTGCCGCCGGCTGCGTTGTTGCTCTTCCCCGTGGTCTTCATGTCCTTCAGCCTAGAAACGAATGAGGCCAGAGACGTTCCTGATTCACCCGGTGCGCGCGAGGTGTTCGGTAAAAACCCTGCGGTTCGCCGAAACCCCGCTGCCGCTTGGCCTCCGGGCCCGCCGACCCAGGGTGCGGGACGGTCGTGCCGCCCACCACCCTGGTGCAGAACCGGCACCGACCGCACCCGATTTTTCGCGCCGCGCCGTGTCCGCCCCGAACGGTTGGCGCCCCGCGGCGGGCATGCGACGACCCCGGTCGGGGCGTCGGGTCGCGACGCGGTGGACCGGGGTCGGGGAGCGCGGTGTCTCCTCGGGCTTCAGCCGGGGCGTTCCTGTTTCGATCGGATCCGTCGGGCCTCAGCCGGCCGAGGTGAACACCAGGGACGCGTTGTGGCCGCCGAATCCGAAGGCGTTCGCGACGGCGACGTTCAGCGGCCCCACCCGGGGCTCCTTGGCGACCACGTCGAGGTCGATGTTCGGGTCCTGGGAGTCCAGGTTGCGGGTGGCCGGGATGACGCCGTCGCGCAGCGCCGCCACGGCCGCGACCGCGCCGATCGCGCCGGCCGCACCGCACAGGTGGCCGAGCATCGACTTGATCGCGGTGACCGCCGCGTGCCTGCCGATCGCCTCGGCGATCGAGGCGGCCTCCAGCACGTCGCCCGCCGGTGTCGAGGTCGCGTGCGCCTGGATGTGATCCACGTCCGCGCCGGTGACGCCGGCCTCGGCCATCGCCATCCGCAGCGCCCGGACCTGGCCCGGCCCGTACCCGGCGGTGATGTGGTTGGCGTCCGAGGTGACCCCCGCGCCGGCCAGGTACGCGTGCCTGCCGGCGCCGCGGGCCGCCGCGAAGTCGGCCCGCTCCAGGACCAGCAGCGCGGCCCCCTCGCTCATCACGAAGCCGTTGCGCTTGGCGTCGAACGGACGCGACGCCGCGGCCGGGTCGCCGTCGTAGGTGGACAACGCGCGGGCCTGGGCGAAGCCCGCGATCGGCAGGGGGCCTATCGTCGCCTCCGCGCCGCCCGCGATCACCACGTCGGCGCGACCGAGGCGGATCAGGTCCAGGGCGTACGCGATCGCCTCCGAGCCCGACGCGCACGCGCTGACCGGGGTGTAGGCGCCGGCGCGAGCCCCGAACTCCATGCTGACCTGCGCGGCCGGCCCGTTGGGCATCAGCATCGGCACCGTGTGCGGGGACACCCGGCGCACGCCGGACGCGGCCAGCACGTCGTGCTGCGCGAGCATCGTCATCGCACCACCCATGCCGGTGCCCACCACCACGGCGAACCGTTCCGGCTCGACCACCGGCGCGCCCGCGTCCGCCCACGCCTCGCGGGCCGCCACGAGTGCGGCCTGCTGACACCGGTCCAGACGCCGCGCCCGGACCCGGTCGAGCACCGTCTCGGGGCAGACTCGCATCCGCCCGGCGATCCGGACCGGCAGGTCGGCCGCCCACGCGTCCGCCAGGGCTTCGATTCCCGACTCGCCCGCGAGGAGGGCCGCCCACGTGGACGGCACGTCCCCGCCCAACGGCGTGGTCGCGCCCATCCCCGTCACCACCACATCGGTCTTGCCGAGCGTCATAAAACGCACCCCAGCTCTGTCGAAGCATTGTGGAAACACGACACGGGTGACCCACGCGCGCTCGCGTACGGGTCACTTGATCCGCAACGCTGTCAGGGAAAGTTCGGCGCGGGGGTATCGACACCGATAAAGAGGACGTCCTATTACTTGTTGAGTTCCCACAACCGACCGGTAACCGGTTCAGCTCCGCAAATGCCATCGAAACGGCTGATACCCGCCGATGATCGGCGGTTGTGAGCGACGGATCCGGGGCGGCGGGACGCGCGCGAGGGCAGTCGCGGGGCGCGCGCGAGGACGCTCGCGGGGCGTACGGTGCGGCAAGCCGCGCGCGGCATTATGGGCTGCTTCAGCGGGATCGTCCCGGCTTTGCGGAAGATCGACGAAAAGCCGGCAAAACGTCGTGACCATGGGCATTTGCGACCTCGATCCCAGGGAGACCGCCATGGCCTGGTACCCCGGAGCCACCCAGCGCGAGCTGGAGCCCGAATCCGACGCGCAGCCCGCCATCCGCCCCACCCAATTGATCCTGCACTCGATCGCCGCGCCGTGGTCGGGCGAGCGGATGTACGAGTACTGGCGCGACTCGACCAACCTCGAATCGCACTTCGGCTGCGCGTACGACGGCGGCCTGTGGCAGTTCATCGGCACCGAGACCCGGGCCGACGCGAACGCCTCGGCGAACCGCCGGTCGGACGGCACCGGCGCGGTCAGCGTCGAGAGCGCGAGCAACCTGGAGCACACCGACCCGTGGACCGAGGCCCAGGTGGACAGCCTGATCCGGCTCGGCGTGTGGATGCACGAACGGCACGACCTGCCGCTGCGGGTGTGCCGGGCGTGGGACGACCCCGGGTACGGCTACCACCGGCTGTTCGCCAAATGGTCCATCGACGGCACCGCGTGCCCCGGCGACGCGCGCGTACGGCAGTTCCACGACCGGATCTTCCCGGGCATCGTGGCCGGCACCGGCGGCACCCCACCCGTCGACATCCCGGCCCCGCGCCCCGCCGTCGACCTGGCCGAACTGGTCGCCGCGGCACGGTCGGACCCGAGCCGCCAGGGCACTCCGGTCACCTACGTGGGCACCCGCATGGTCGAGAACGCCCTGGTCGCCGAGGGCCTGCTCGCCGGCCATCTGGCCGACGGCCACTACGGCACCGCGACCCTGAAGGCATACGCCGAATGGCAGCGCCGACTGGGCTACAACGGCTCGGACGCGGACGGCATCCCGGGGCGCCGGTCACTGACCCGACTGGGGGCCAAACACGGCTTCACCGTCGCGTGAGCGGGGCGCGCACAGCGGAAGCGGGGCGTCTCACACGCCTCGGTCGGTGGCCACCAGCAGGCCGGTGACGATCGCCATCAGCGACCACACCAGCCACATCCAGGCCACCGCGTCGTACAGCGCGCTGTACAGACCCAGGATGGTGAGCAGCACGAGTGTGCAGGCCACCATGCCCCGACTCTGTGGACCGTAGGTACGGATCATCGTCGCCTCCACCCTCGGAGCCCGGGAACGAACCGGTGTCTGGCACGGTAGCGCAGCAGCTCGCGAGACGGACAGAGCGCGGCGCCCGGGAACCACGTGGCGCGGCGGCCGGCGGCCGGGTGACCGCCGGGCCCTCGCCGCGCCTCACAACACCAAGAGGTCGAAGAGCCGGTCCAGGTCCGCCGCCGGATTCGCGGTCAATCCGCCGTGCACCGGACCCGGCTGCACGATCGTGCTGCGCGGCGCGGTCAGCCAGCGAAATCGGCGCCCGACCGGCTCGGCGCCGGGCGCACCGGCCGCCTCGCTGCCCGCACACACCAGTTCCCACGCGGCGAGTACCGCGCGTGCCTGGGTGACGTCGGCGTCCGGGTCGAGCGCGCACAGCCTGGACTGTTCGACGTGGGTGCGGGCGCCCAGGAAGCCGAACGCCTGGCTGTACAGCGCGACGCCGACGTTCAGGCACTCCCCGCGCTCCACCCGGGGCACCAGGCGGATGATCGAGTACTCGAAGAACTCCCGCTGGGCGATCGTCGTCATCACTTGAGCCAATCCGGGCGGTTCGACACCGAGGAGGCCGCGCCCTGTCGCGCGACCGTTTCCGGCGCGATCTCCGGGAGCCACGCGCGCGGTGCGGCGGCGCGGGCGGACAGGTGCGCGATGTACGCCTCGCGCAGCGCGTCGGGGCTGTCCAGGCCGAGTGCGCGCTCGGCGTCGCCCGACTCCAGCCACTCGTCCGGGACCAGCGCGAGTACCTCGGTGAGCAACGCGCGGGTGATCCGCGGAGCCAGTTCGGCGTCCGCCTTGAGCAGACCGGGACCGCCGAGGGTGGCCAGCACGTGATCGCCGGCGTCGAACGCACGCGTCGCGGCCGACGTCGCGGCCCGCCACGCGTGGTGGAACCACAACGAGGCGCCGTGGTCGATCAGCCACAGCCGACCGTGCCACACCAGCAGGTTCGGATTGCGCCAGGAACGGTCCACGTTCGAGGTCAGCGCGTCCAGCCACAACACGCGTGCGGCCAGCTCGGCGTCCGGCTCCCAGGTGGCCGGGGTGAAGTCGGCCGAGCCCGGCAGGAAGTCCATCCCCAGGTTCAGCCCGGCACTGGCCTTGATCAGCTCCTGCACCTCCTGGTCCGGCTCGCCGCGCGCGATCACCGGATCCACCTCCATCCGCACCAGGGCGGGCACCGGCAGCCCGAGCCGGCGGGCCAGTTCGCCCACCACGACCTCGGCGACCAGCACCTTGGCCCCCTGCCCGGCGCTGCGGAACTTCACGACGTAGGTGCCGAGATCGTCGGCCTCGACGAGCCCGGGCAACGAACCGCCCTCGCGCATCGGCGTGACGTAACGAATGGCATGGACCAGGGGAAGCATTCCCGAACAATGCCACGCCCCGCGGGCCGAAAAACACTCGGGTCACCGCGGCGGGCTCGTGCGGGTCGGGCGCGTCGAGCGGCGCGGGCGCGGGTCGACGCGGGGCGCTGGGCCCGTTGCCGTCAGAGGCTGGGGGGTTCGGGGCGGACCAGGCCGTTCTGGTAGGCGATGACGACGAGTTGGGCGCGGTCGCGGGCGCCGAGTTTGGTCATCGCGCGTTGGATGTGGGTGCGCACGGTCAGGACGCTGAGGACGAGCTTTTCCGCGATCCGGTCGTTGGACTCGCCGTGGGCGGCCAAGACGGTGACCTCTTGCTCGCGGGGGGTGAGGTCGGCGAGGCGTTCGGCGGGGGCCAGGGGCGGTCCGGAGGCGGGCGTGGTGAGGAAGCGGGTGATCAGGGCCCGGGTGGCTCCCGGTGACAGGAGCGCCTCGCCGGCGGCGACGGTGCGGATTCCGTCCAGCAGCGCGTCCGTGGTGACGTATTTGCCGAGGAAGCCGCTGGCGCCGACGCGTAGTGCCCGGGCGACGTACTCCTCGGTCTCGAACATGGTCAGGATGAGGACGCGGGTGCCGGCGAGGTCGGGGTCCTCGCAGATGGCGGCGGTGGCGGCGAGCCCGTCGCCGTCGGGCATCCGGATGTCCATCAGGACGATGTCGGGTTGCCGGGCGCGGGTGAGTTCCACGGCCTGGTGGCCGTCGGCGGCCTCGCCGACCACCTCCATGTCCGCGCAGGAGTCGATCAGCAGCCGGAAGGTGCCGCGCAGGAGGGCCTGGTCGTCGGCGAGCAGGACGCGGATGGTCAACGGGTTTCCTCGGGTCGTCGTCCGGCCGGGGTGTCCGCCGGGGCGGGAGGCGGGAGGGGGAGTGCGGCGGCGACTTCGAAGCCGCCGTCGGGTCGGGGGCCGGCGCGCAGGTCGCCGCCGACCGAGTGGGCGCGTTCGCGCATGCCCATCAGTCCGTAGCCGCCTCCGGGTACCGGCGGAACGGCCCCGCCGTCGGGTGAACCGTCGTTGTCGACGGTGACGAGCAGGTGTGAGTCCTGGTAGTGGAGCCGAACCCGGGCCGCGTGGTCGGGCGCGTGTTTGGTGGCGTTGGTCAGGGCCTCCTGGATGATCCGGTAGGCGGTCAGGTCCACGCCCGGGGACAGCGGCCGGGCCCGGCCCTCGGTGGTGACGGTGACCGTCAGGCCGGCCGATTCGCAGGCCGCGACCAGCGTGGCGAGACGGTCCAGGCCGGGGGCGGGCGCCAGCGGGTCGGCGTCCGGGTCGGCGCTCTGGCGCAACACGCCCACGGTGGCGCGCAGTTCCAGGAGCGCGGAGGTGGTGGTGCCGACCAGGTCGGCGAGGATCCGTCGGGTCTGTTCGGGGTGGGTGTCGGCGAGGTGGGCGGCGGTGCCGGCCTGGGCGTGCGCGACGGCCATGTGGTGGGCGATGGCGTCGTGCAGTTCGCGGGCGATGCGCATGCGTTCCTCGGCGACGCGCAGCCGGGCTTCCTCCTCGCGGGTGCGTTCGGCGTGCGTGGCGCGGGCCTGGACGGATTCGAGGTAGGCGCGCCGGAAGCGGCTCCTGCTGCCCAGGGACATCGGCAGCCACAACCACAGGACGGTGCCCACGGTCCGCAGGATGAGGTCGTCGCCGAGCGGCGCGCCGGCCAGCGAGGTGGCCGGCAGCACGGCCACCGCCGCCCGGCCGTAGCGGCCGGTGGTCCGCGAGTCGGTGAGCGCGGCAAGCCAGTACAGGGCGGTCATCACCGGGGCCAGCAGCAGCGGACTGGGCAGGTAGCCGAGCGCGGTCAGCAGTGCGGCCGCGCCGGTGGTGACCGCGAGGGCGGCGCGCGGGTGGGTGCGGGCGCCGAGCACGGCCACGCCGGAGACCACGAGGATCCAGGCGGGCCACAGGGCGTGCGGGGGCGAGGACTCGGACGTGCTGATCTGCGCCCCGAAGAGCGTGCAGACGCACATCGCCACCGCCGTCACCACATCCGCGGCCCGGGCGTGGCGCTCCGCGTACCGTTCGAGATTGCCGGTCATCGTGCTCTCCGCGAGGGGGCGTGCCGGGTCCATGGTTGCCGATGCCCACGAGGACGGCGCAAGGACCGCCCGAGACGGCTTGCTCGGGCGGTCCTTCGGGCGCAGTCGATCATCGGTGCGCCCGGACCGGCCCGTCCGGGTCGCGGTCCGGGCCGGCGGGCCGGGCGTGGCCCAGGAGGGCCGAGCCCTCCACGTCGACTCGGGGCAGGACGCGGCCCAGTCGGCTCGGCAGCCACCAGGCCCGGTCGCCGAGCAGGGCCAGGACGGCGGGCACGATCGCCATCCGGACCACGAAGGCGTCGAAGAGCACCGCGGCGGCCAGGCCGAACCCGAGCATCTTGATCAGCCCGCCCTGTTCCCCGATGAACCCGGAGAAGACCGCGATCATGATCAGCGCGGCGGCCGTCACCACCCGGGCGCTGTGCCGGAACCCGGACACGACCGCCTGCTCGGCCCCTTCCCCGTGGGTGTACGCCTCCCGCATCCGGGAGACCAGGAAGACCTCGTAGTCCATGGCCAGCCCGAAGACGATGCCCATCATGAAGATCGGCATCAGGCTCATGATCGGCCCGGTCTGCTCCACCCCGAACAGGTCCGCGGCGTGTCCCTCCTGGAAGACCAGCACCAATACGCCCAGCGCCGCGAGCACCGAGAGCACGAAACCCAGGGCCGCCTTGATCGGCACCAGCAGGGACCGGAAGACCAGCAGCAGCAACACCACCGCCAGGCCGCCCACCACCGCCAGGTACGGCACCAGCGCGGCCTGCACCTTCGCCGCGACGTCGATGTTCAGCGCGGTCGTGCCGGTGACCTCGAACGTCGCCGACGCCTGCTTCTCCACGGCCGGCCGGTCCCGGCGGATCGCCTCCACCAGGTCCTTGGTCCGCTGGTCCGTGGGGCTGCTCGACGGGGTGGCCCGGAAGACCGCGGTGTCGCCGACCTGGTTGAAGCGGGCCTGCGAGACGGACACGATGCCGGCTGTGCCGCCGATCCGGTCGCCGACGGCGCGCACCGCGGCGTGCGGGTCGGCCGAGCCCCTGGCGTCCACGACGATGGTCAGCGGTCCGTTGAAGCCGGGGCCGAAGCCCGCCGCGAGCGCGTCGTAGGCCCGTCGCTCGGTGGTGGCGGTGGACTTGGCCTCGTCACCGGGCATGCCCAGGCGCAGTGATGCCACCGGTACGGCCAGTGCGACCAGACCCACCACGCCGAGGATCAGCACCGCCACGGGACGACGCAGCACGAAGCCGGCCCAGCGGGTGCCCAGGTTGACCCGTGTGCGGGTGCCGGGCGCACCGCCGCTCGGGAGCACGGTCCGGTCGGCGCCCCGGGCGCGGGCCTTGCGCGTCCTGCGGGCCAGGACCGCGTCGGGCCAGTACCCGAGCAGCGCGGGCACGAGTGTCAAGGCGACCAGGACGGCGACCGCGATGGCCCCCGCGGCGGCCAGGCCCATTTTGGTCAGCGTCGGGATCCCGACCACCGACAGGCCCGCCAGGGCGATCATCACGGTGATCCCGGCGAACACGACCGCCGATCCGGCGGTGCCCACCGCCACCCCGGCCGCCTCCTGCGGGGGCCGGCCGCGCTCGCGCTCTTCCCGATAGCGGGAGACCACGAACAGGGCGTAGTCGATGCCCACCGCCAGGCCCAGCATCGTCCCGAGCGTGAGCGTGTCCGAGGACAGCCCCAGCGGGCCCGCCAGCAATACGACCGTGAACAGACTCACGGCGACACCCACGATCGCGGTCAGCAGCGGCAGACCTGCGGCCGCCAGTGACCCGAAGGTGATCAGCAGCACGACCGCCGCCGCCGAGAGGCCGACGATCTCCGCGACGCCGCCGGGGCCGCCGCCGCCGTCCATCGCCGACCCGCCGGTCTCCACCGTCAGGCCCGCCGCCCGGGCCTGATTCGCCGCCTTGTCCACCGCCGCCCGGTCGGCATCGGTGACGTCGGCGGACTCCACCTTGTAGGTGACGGTCGCGTACGCGGTCGTACCGTCCTTGCTGACCGCCTGCGACTCGAACGGGTCCGCGACAGCGGCCACCCGCGGGCCGCCGCCCAGCGTGTCCACCGCGTTCACGACGGCCTTGCGCAGGTCGCCCGTGCCCACCTGCCGCCCGTCCGGGGCGACGAAGACGATCCTGGCGGTGGCGCCGTCCGCGGCGGCCCCGGGGAAGCGTTCCTCCATGAGATCGAACGCCTTTTGCGACTCGATCCCCGGCATCGAGAATTCCTCGTCCGAGGGCCCCCGCGCTCCCGCGGCGCCCACCGCGACCGCGGCCAGCACCCCGAGCCAGACCAGGACGACCAGGCGGCGGCGCCGGAAAGCGCCGAGCCCGAGCCGATACAGAAAAGTCGCCACGTCAGGGTCTCCCTATCCACGAGCGATGACCGCTCAAGGCTCGCCCGGGAGGACCCGTCCCGTCGTCATGCCGCTACGGACACCGCGACCTACCGAAACCACACGACGCACTACCGAAATCGCAGTAGGCGCCCGAGGCGTGACCGCCCGGAGCGGCCCGTGACCACCCCCGTCGTCCCGGGTCGGGGGCGGCGGGACAATGGGGGTATTCGGATCCGCTCGGGTCCCTGTTTCCTGGACGTGACACGCGTGAGTTCGCCGGAATCCAGCTCGGCGCCGATCGGCGATTTGTTC
The DNA here is from genome assembly GCF_042754445.1 of Embleya sp. NPDC059213. Taxonomy (NCBI): domain Bacteria; kingdom Bacillati; phylum Actinomycetota; class Actinomycetes; order Kitasatosporales; family Streptomycetaceae; genus Embleya; species Embleya sp. NPDC059213. Next base: position 12,416 of record NZ_JBHZAV010000137.1, on the reverse strand, counting down.
ATGCGGCTGGCCAGGCGCATTCGGGTGCGCGCCGGCCGGGAACTCGCCCCGTTGGGTCTGACGCCGGCTCAGGCGCATGCGATGAAGGTGCTCGCGCACGCCGAGGAGCCGCTGCGGATGGCGGATCTGGCGGCGCGGCTGGAGATCGTGCCGCGCTCGGCGACCACCGTGGTGGACGATCTGGCCGCGCGGGACCTGGTCCGGCGCAGTACCTCCGCGCTGGATCGGCGCGCGACGCTGGTGGAGTTGACCGAGCGGGGGCGGGACGAGCTGCGTCGGATCCGGGCGATCCGGCAGGGCGCGGGTGCGGCCGTCTTCGATCGACTGGGCGAGGCGGATCGGGCCGAGTTGTTGCGGCTGTTGCGGTTGGTGGACCGGGAGTTGGCCGAGTACGAGGCGGTGGAGCCGGGGGCGGTCCGGGACGGGCGCTCGTGCCCGCCGCGCGACGGGGGATGAGCGGTGGCCGCGGGTTTACGCCGACAGCGATTCCGCCCAGAGCGTGAGGTGCTTCCGGTGATCGTCGCGGGTGGGCAGAGTCGGGGCATGAGAATTCTGATTCTGGGTGGTTCCGAGTTCGTCGGCCGCGCCGTCACCGACGCCGCGTCGGCCAGGGACTGGGACGTGACCGTGTTCAATCGCGGTCGGCACGAACTTCCCTCCGGCATAAGGTCGTTGGTGGGTGACCGGACCACTGTGGGCGGTCTGGCCGCGCTCGCCGACGGCGAGTGGGACGTGGTCCTGGACACCTGGAGCGCCGCGCCGCGCGTGGTCCGCGCCTCGGCCGAGCTGTTGGCCGACCGCGTCGGGCGTTACGTCTACATCTCCAGTTGCTCGGTGTACGACCAGCCGACGCCCGCCGGACTGGGCGAGGAGGCGGCCCTGGTCGAGGCCGCGCCCGACGACGGCGACGACGTGTCCTACCCCCGGGCCAAGCGCGGCGCCGAGATCGCCGTCGAGCAGGCGTTCGGCGACCGGTACGTGCACGCGCGGGCCGGGCTGATCCTGGGTCCGCGGGAGAACATCGGCCGGCTCCCGTGGTGGCTGAACCGGATCGCCCGCGGCGGCCTCGTCCCGGCTCCGGGTCCGCGTGAGGCGCAGCTCCAGTACATCGACGCGCGCGACCTGGCCGAGTGGACTCTGGACGCGGCCGAGGCCGGTCGCAGCGGCGCCTACAACCTGGTCGGGCCGACCGGCCACACCACGATGGGCGAGCTGCTCGACCTGTGCGTGCGGATCACCGGTTCGGACGCCGAACTGCGCTGGATCGACCCGGACACGATCCTGGCCGCGGGCATCCAACCCTGGCTCGAACTGCCGATCTGGCTCCCGGCGGGCGAGGACTACGACGGCATTCACCGGCGCGACGTGCGCAAGGCGCTGGCCGCCGGCCTGCGGGTGCGCCCGGTCGAGGAGACCGTCGCCGACACGTGGACCTGGCTGCGCTCGGTGAACGGCGTCGTGCCGCAACGCCCGGACCGCCCGGTGGTGGGCCTGCCGCCGGAGAAGGAGGCCAAGCTTCCGCTGGGCTGAGCCGCCGGCGCGCCGGGGTGGGCGGGTGTCACCCGGGCGGCGGGAAGGAGTGGTCCAGGAAGGCGGTCCAGGCCGACTGCACCCTGTCCCGATGGTCCGGCGTGCCGCCGGCCAGGTGGTCGAGCAGCAGGCCGCGCAGCACGGCCAGCACCAGGGTCGGCGGCACCGGGTGGTCGGCCAGGACGCGCCGGAGCGGGGGCAGCCAGTCGTCGAGGGACCTGCCGGCGAAGTCGGACCACGGCCCGTCGGGCCCGTCGAAGGATCGCACGTAGCCGTCGAAGAACAGGCGGAGCGCGCCTCGGCGTTCGGGGGCGACCAGCCAGGTCCACAGCAGGTCGAGGGTCTCCCGGGCGGTGCCCGGGTGGCCGTCGGCGCGGGCGACCAGGGCGAGTTGCTCGGCGCGGCCGACGTCGAGGATCTCCCGGACCAGTCCCTCCTTCGCGCCGAACAGGTAGAGCAGCACACGGGGGCTGGAGCCGATCGCCCGGGCCAGCGGGCGCAGCGAGAGTTCGGCCAGCCCGTGCTCGGCGACGTAGGCCGCGCTCGCGGCGAGCAGCTCGTCACGGCGGGCGGAGGTGGGGGGTTTCACGTCGGCGGTCATCCGCATATCCTCTACTGAAACAACTGTTTCAGTGAAGGATATCGAGACCATGACCTCGACACCGAGCACGCGTGGCGTGAGCATTCGCGACGCGACGCGTCCCGGCGACCTGGGCGCGCTCGCCGCGTTGCACGGCGTGCTGTACAGCCGCGAATACGGCATGGACGCGACGATGGAGGCGGGCGTCGCCGCGGGCATGGCCGAACTCGTATTGGCCCGAACCCGCGAAGGTGACGACGGGCCCGGTCGGATGTGGGTCGCCCAGGACGACCGGGACACCGAACGTGTGCTCGGCGGCATCGGGTTGACCCGCGCCGAGGACGGGTGGACGCGGCTGCGCTGGGTGATCCTGGATCCGGCCGCGCGCGGTCGCGGGGTGGGTGGTGCGTTGCTCGACACCGCACTGGCCGAGGCCCGTCGGCGCGACGCGGTCGGCGTCTACCTGTGGACGATCGCCGGCCTGGGGGCCTCCCGGCACCTGTACGACCGGGCCGGTTTCGCCCTGACCGAGGAACACCCGGCCCGGACCTGGGGAATCGACACCGTCAGGCAACGTTTCGACCTGAAGTGGTGATCGGCGTCGACCCCGGAAATCGATCCGGGATCGGCGCCCGCCCCGGCCCGACGACGGCCCGAGTGCCGGCTCAGCGCAGCGGCAGCGTCACCCACACCGTCTTGCCGCCCGTCGTGTCCGGCTGGATCCCCGCGTACCCGCCGGCCTCGGCGACCAGGGCCTTGACGATCAACAGGCCGCGCCCGCTGTCGTCGTCGACGGTCTCCAACAGCGCCTTGGGGCAGAACGGATGTCGATCGTGCACCCCCACCTGCACCCCGCCGTCGTCGGTGCCGCACACGGTGACGCCGATGGCCGGCGTCAACACCCCCGCGTGCCGGACCGCGTTGGTCACCAACTCGGACACGACCAGACGCAGCGTGTCCGCGAGATCGCCGTGGGCGGGCATGCCCCACCCGACGGCGATCGCGACCACCTTGCGTCGGGCCGCGGACACCTCCGCCTCGTGCGGCGGCAGATCGAACCGACACACCGGATGGGCGTCATTGAGCACGGTCATACCGCGCCTCCCGAGCCGGTGGCGGTCACGCGATGGACGGACACGGCACCGTGACGGTGCCCGGTGTGACTCATGATGTCCCCGATGGCGGGTGTACGGATCTTCCGAGGGAATTCCCTCGGAGCGTACCGATTCCGACACCCGGTGCGTCCCGTTTGCGACACTTCCACACCCCGCTCGGCGGGGCGTTCGGGGGCGTGCGCGAACGAAACGCCCTGGCGAGCGCGCCGTCCGCGCACGGCGCGCGCCAGGGGGGACCGGCCGGGGTCCACCCTTACGCGTGACACCCGCCCCGCGCGTCCCCCGGACCCGGCCCGTACCCGGCTCCGCCGCTACGCCGTGGCGGGATGTACGCCCGACCCCTCCAAATGTGGGCGGACCAGGACCTTGACGTGCTCGTCCGGCCGGCCGAGCGTGTCGATCGCCGCGGCCACCCCGCCGAAGCCCACCTGGCCGGTGACCAGCGCCGCCGCGTCCACGCTGCCGGCGGCGATCCGGGCCAGCGTCTTCGGATACTCCTCCGGCGGATAGGTCAGACACATCTTGACCGTGAGGTCCTTGTAGATGCCCACCACGGGTCGGAAGGTGTCCTCGGTCATGCACACTCCGATCAGCAACACCGTGGCGCCGCGCGGCGCGGCGTAGGTGATGCGATCGAACATGCCGGCCTTGCCCGAACACTCGAAGATCGTCAGCGGTTGCCCCGGCTCGGCGATCTCGCGCCACGCGACGAACGGGTCCCGCTCGGCCGGGTCGACCACGACGTGGGCGCCGAACGCGCGGGCGAGTTCGCGGCGGCGCGGGGAGGGTTCGGAGACCACCACCGGGGCCACGCCGCGCTCGATCAGGCCGGCGATCGCGCCCAGGCCGATCGGCCCGGCGCCGATCACGATCGCCGCGCCGCCCTTCTCCGCGCCGGAGCGGGCCACGTTGCCGAAGCCGACCGCGAGCGGCTCGGTCAGCGCGGCGACGTGCGCCGGTACGTGTGCGGGCACCTTGACCAGGGCCGCCGCCTGCATCACCATGCGCTCGCCGAAGCCGCCGGGGAAGGTGTTGGAGTAGCCGATGGTGCGCAATACGCCACCGCCGTCCAGCGCCCAGGGCAGGCCGACCACGACCTCGCCCTCCTCGAAGCCGGTCACCCCCGGCCCGGGCCGCACGACCCGCGCGGACAGCTCGTGACCCATCACCAGGTCGGCGTCCGGGTCGAAGACGAACGACGGCGTGTCGGAATCGATGGACGCCCGGAGGAACTCGGCCGTGTGTTTGTACGCGGACAGATCCGAGCCGCAGATCCCGCAGGCCACCGTCTCCACGAGGACCTGCCCCTCGCCGGGTTCGGGTGCCGCGATGTCCTCGACCGTGAACGCGCCGCCGCGTAGTACCGCTGCTCGCATGTTGGGCAATCTCCCTGTCGGGTCGACGGCTCACCGGTGCTCCGGATCGCCGAAACGAACGTGCGTGGACGGGTTCAGGAGGCGGGCGGCGTCATCGCCGCGACGACCGCCTGACGCAGCGCGCCGATGAAGCGCTCGCTGTTGTCGTGCGCCCAGGCCATCGAGGACTGCCGGGGACGGTTGGCGCCGGTGAAGTGCGGGACCACGTACTCGGCGAACAGTTCGTAGCTGCGCCGCTTGTCCGCCGGTCGCGCGATCGGCAGGTCGAGCAGGAGCAGTGTGCCGAAGCCGCCGGACTGTTCGGCCATCGCGGTGATGCGTTCGATCGCCTGCGCCGGTGTGCCGATCATCGCCACGCCGAAGGTCGGGAAACCCTCGCCGGTCCACTGCGCCACGGCCTGCCCGGGCGTCGCCCCCCAGGGCATGGTCATCCCGGACAACCCCTGGATGTAGTCGACCAGGTGGTGCACGCCGTACTCGGCCTGCTCGCGCGCCGCCTCGGTGGTCTCGGCGAGGTGCATCGGCACCACCAGGCGCCAGCGCTCGCGGTCGGCGACGTGGCCGTGCTCGGCGCAGGTCTTGGCGTAGACGTCCCAGTTCGTGGACAGCGCCGCGAAGCCGGACGGGTCGGCGGCGGCGAGCGAGAGCAGGCCCATGCCGTGGGTGCCGGCCTGGACCGATCCGGACGGCGAGACGGTGGAGGCGCACACGGTCTCGATGCCGGCGCGCGTGTACGGGCCCAGGTGCAGCCGGGCCTGGTCCAGGGTGAACCAGTCGGTGCGCATGGTCACCGTCTCGCCGCGCAGGAGCGGGACGATCGCGGCCAGCGCCTCGGCCATCATGGCGCGCTGGCGCATCGGGTCGATGCCCATCATGAAGGCGTCCGAGGCCAGTTGGCCGGGCCCGGAACCGAACATCACCCGGCCGCGCGATTGCAGGTCGAGCTGCACGATGCGGTCCGCCAGCACCAGCGGGTGGTGGTACGGCAGCGAGTTGACGCCGGTACCGAGTCGGATCCGGGTGGTGCGTTCGGCGGCGGCGGCGATGAACACCTCGGGCGAGGCGATCGTCTCGTATCCGGCCGAGTGGTGCTCCCCGATCCACGCCTCCTCGAAGCCGAGCGCGTCCAGGTGTTCGACCAGGTCGAGGTCCCGGCGCAGTTGCAGCGAGGGGTTGCCGTCGATGCCGTGGTAGGGGGCGATGAAGGCACCGAAGCGGGTCGGCGGAGCGGCCTCTGACACGGGCTGGACCTTTCGTAGGACACAAGAACATGCTTGGATGAGTTATGTCCTACATGGAGGATCGCGAGGAAACAAGGGGTACGCCCGCCGGTCGCACCGGGCCGCGCACCCGGCGCACCGCCGATGGCGGGCCCAGCGCCCGCACGTTGTTGTTGACCGTGCTGGGGGAGTACGTGCGCTGGCCCGGGCACGACGGGGTGTGGTCGCCGACGGCCGTGGCGGCGCTCGACGCGCTGGGGGTGCCGGAGGCGGCCACCCGGCGGGCGATCACCAGGCTGACCGGGGAGGGCTGGCTGGTGGCCCGGGCCGAGGGGCGGTACACCCGGCTGACCCTCGCGCCGTCGTTGTATCGGCTGCTGACCGGATGGACCGAGCGGCTCGCCCGGGCGACCCGCGAGACGCCCTGGTCGGGACAGTGGCAACAACTGCTGTTCCGCCCGCCGGCGACGCTGCGCGAGGCCCGCGCGGTGGTCGAGGAGCAGCTCGCCTTCGAGGGCTTCGGCGATCTGGGGCGGGGGGTGTGGATCGCGGCGGACCCGGGCGGGGTGGGCGCGTTGCGGGCGCTGATCGCCGAGCGGGGCCTGGCCGGGCACGCGACCTGGATGACGTCGAGCGTGAGCGACCCGGAGCGGGAACGGGCCCTGGTCGAACAGGCGTGGGACCCGGCCGCGATCCGGGTGGTCCTGGAGGCGTTCGTCGACCGGTTCGCCGGCGCGCGGGCGAACACCGACGCGGAGGCGTTCGAGCTGCGTACCCGGCTGGTGCACGCGTGGCGGCTGACCTTCGAATGCGACCCGCGCCTGCCCGCCGCGCTGCTGCCGGCGGACTGGCCGGGGGCGGCGGCGAGCGACCTGTTCGTGGCCACGTGGCACCAAGTCCACGAACCGGCGCAGCGGTGGTGGGCGCACCTGGATCGGGATCCTCGGCGGGGTTGAGCGGGGCCGGCCGCGGCTTCGGAACGGGCGCGGCGGGCCTGCGGGAACGGGTGTGACGCGTTTGCGGGAACGGGTGCGGCGCGGTGGTGGGAACGGCGCGGCGCGCTTGCGTGTGGATACCCCCTGCCCCTATCTTCTTCTCATGCTCGTATGAAGAGCTGTTCAGACGATACGATGTCCGAGTCGAGACGACGGCGGACGTGGGCGACCACGCGAAAGTGGAGGTGACCCGGTGGCGCAGCCGGTGGACGCGGACCTGGTGGACTCGGTGCGATCGCGGTTGCCCGACGGCCCGCACCTGGCCGAGACCGCGGACGTGTTCGCGCTCCTGGGCGACCCCGGCCGACTCACCCTGCTGGTCGCGCTTTTGGAGGGCGAGCTGTGCGTCCGCGACCTGGCCGCCGCCTGCGGGCAGGGCGAATCGGCGGTCTCGCACCAACTGCGGTTGCTGCGCGCACACCAGGTGGTGACGGTGCGCCGGGCGGGCCGGATGGCCTACTACCGCCTCGCGGACGCGCACGTTCGGCTGCTCCTGGACGTGGCGCTCGCGCACATCGGTCACGCCCCCGCCACCGATCACACCGGCTGCGCGAACGAGCTCCCCGGAGGGACTTCATGACCACCCGCGACCACGACCACGGCCCGGACGCGGCCGGGTCCTCGGCGCCGACCCGCGAGCCGGATCCGGCCCACGGCAGCCACGGCGGGCACGACCACGGGGGAGCCGGGCACGCCGGGCACTCGCATGGGGTGGCCGCGGACGCGGACCGCCGCTACCTGACCGCCGCGCTCGTGCTGATCGGCGCGTTCATCGTGGTCGAGGTCACCGTCGGCATCCTGGCGAGTTCGCTCGCGTTGATCACCGACGCCGGCCACATGGTCACCGACGCGTTCGCGATCGGGCTCGCGCTGGTGGCGATGCGGCTCGCGGCCCGGCCCGCGCGTGGGCGCTGGACGTACGGGTTCAAGCGGGCGGAGATCCTGTCCGCGCAGATCAACGGCATCACGTTCCTGGTCCTGGCGGTGTGGTTCACCTACGAGGCGGTCCGGCGGCTGATCTCGCCGCCCGACGTCGAGGGCTCGTTGGTGATCGTCACCGCCGCGGTGGGCATCGTGATCAACGTGATCGCGGCCTGGCTGATCTCCCGGGCCAACCGCTCCAGCCTCAACGTCGAGGGCGCCTACCAGCACATCCTCAACGACCTGTGGGCGTTCATCGCCACCCTGATCTCCGGCGTCGTGGTGCTGACCACCGGCTTCGCCCGGGCCGACGCGATCGCCTCGCTGATCGTGGCGGCGCTGATGCTCAAGTCCGGCATCGCGCTGGTCCGCGAGTCGTGGCGGATCTTCCTGGAGGCGGCCCCCAACGGCATCGAACCGGACGCGGTCGGGGCGGACCTGGCCTCGGTCGAGGGCGTCACCGAGGTGCACGACCTGCACATCTGGACCATCACGTCCGGCTTCCCGGCGTTGTCCGCACACGTCCTGGTCGAGCCAGGGGACGACTGCCACCGGGTCCGCGACCGGCTCCAGGAGCGGTTGCGCGAACGGTACGCGATCACCCACACGACGCTTCAGGTCGATCACGCCGACCCGGCGGTGCTGGCGATCGGCACGACACGCGGGCACTGCGAGGACCCGCACGGGACGGTGCACACGCGCTGACGGGGAGCGCCGACCAGACCGAAGGCCCGCGTACCGCTCGGCGGTACGCGGGCCCTCGGCCCATCTGCTCTTCGCTCAGTTCGAGGCGGCGGCGCGGACCGTGCGCAGGCGCTCGGAGCGGAGCTGCTCGTGCCAGTGGTCGCCCAGCGGGGTCAGCGGCACGCCGGTGGCCCAGGTGAGCAGCAGGTCGGCCAGCGCCGGGTTGCGCGACATCACCGGCCCGTGCATGTAGGTACCGATCACCCGACCCGCGTACGCGCCCTCGGTGCCGTCGCCGGTCCCGTTGCCGTTGCCGTGGGTGACCCGGGCCAACGGCTTGGCGCCGGGGCCCACGTGGGTGACGCCCTGGTGGTTCTCGAACCCGGAGAGCACCGGCAGGCCGAGCGCGGGGTCGACCTCGGCCAGCACCTCGCCGACGCAGCGCTTGCCGGGCGCGCCCCGGCCGGAGCGTACGTCCAGCAGGCCCAGACCGGCTTCGGCCTGGTCGAGGTCGTCGATGAACTCGTTGCCGATGATCTGGTAGCCGGCACACACCGCGAGCAGCGCGGCACCGGCGCCGACCGCGGTGGCCAACCCCGGGTCGCGGCGCAGGCGTTCGGCGGCCAGCCGCTGCGGCCGGTCCTCGCCGCCACCGATCAGGTAGATGTCGCCGGAGGTGGGCACGGGCTGGTCGGAGCGTACGTCCACCCGCTCGACCTCGATGCCGCGCATCAGCGCGCGGCGCTCCACGATCAGCGCGTTGCCCTGGTCGCCGTATGTGCTGAGCAGGTCCGGGTAGATCCAGACCAGGCGCAGCCTGCTCTCACCGATCATGCGTGGGCCGCTTCCTTGATCGTCTTGCGAAGCTGTTGGAACGCCGTGTAGTTGGCAATGACCTCGATCTGGCCGGGCGGCGAGGCCGCGACCGCCTGACCGAGCGTCTCGAAGACCTGGAACTGCAGGCCCGCGACCTCCAGCCGGACGGCCAGGTCGAGTCGGCGCTGGCCCAGGACCATCAGCGGGCGACCGGCGAGCTGGGTGAAGTCGACGTCCCAGATCCACGAGGTGTCCTTGCCGTCCGCGTCGAGCGCGTTGACGGACAGGATCACCGGGGTGGGCGGCGGGTCGATCAGCGAGAACGTCTCGACCCAGCCGGCCGGGTTCTTGGCCAGCAGCAGGCGCAACTTGCGGCCCATGTAGTCGACCACGTCGTAGCGGCCGGCGACGGCGGTGACGTGCTTCATCCGCTCCAGCGCCGCTTCCACGGGCACGCCGAACAACGACGCGACGGCCGCGGCGGTGACCGCGTTGGCGCGGTTGGCCCGGCCCGGCAGTTGCAGGTGCAGCGGCCACACCTGCCCGTCCGGGTCGACCATGCGATCACCGGCGAGCGACCAGGTGGGCGAGGGACGACGGAAGTCGCACTCCGAGCAGAACCAGTCGTCGCCCGGACGCTGCATCACGCCGCCGCACTGCGGGCAGGACCAGGAGTCCTCCTGCCAGGTCTGCCCGGCGGCCACCCACAAGACGTCCTTGCTGGAGGACGCGGCCCACACGATCAGCGGGTCGTCCGCGTTGGCGACCACGATCGCGTCCCGCCCGCGCAGACCCTCGCGCCACTTCTCGGCGAGCATCCGGGTCTCGGCGGCGCGGTCGAGCTGGTCCCGGGAGAGGTTGAGCAGCGCGATGGCGACGGGGTCGGAGTCGCGGGCGACACCCGCGAGGTACTTCTCGTCGACCTCGATCACGCCGTAGCGGGCCTCGTTGCCCGCGCCCGCGAGGGCGGAGGTGATGCCCGCCGGCATGTTCGCGCCCAGCGCGTTGGACACCACCGGGCCGGCCGCGCGCATCGCTTCGGCGACCAGGCGGGTGGTGGTGGTCTTGCCGTTGGTCCCGGAGATCAGCACCACCTGCAGCCCCACCGACAACTGCGCGAGCAGGTCCGGGGCGAGTCGCAGCGCGAGCTTGCCGCCGATGACCGAACCGCTGCCCTTGCCGGCGCGCCGCGAGATGGCCGCGGTCACCCGACTCGCGGTGATCGCCAATTTGGAACGCGGCGGCAACGCCTCGGAGGAGCGCTGCGGCGCACCCCCCTGGCCGGGAACGCTATTGCCTGACATCGAAGAAGGTTCCTCCAAGCGACGGCCCCGACCGGCGGTGGCCCATGACCGGTTGTACCGGCCGCCACCCTATCGAGATCACACCACCTTCCGTCGCCGGCGGCGGTGCGTATAGGCGTGGACGCGCGGGGTCGGCGTTTCGGTTGCGGCGGTGCCGGTGGGGCGGTGTGTGCCCGGTGCCGCGGCCGGAGCACGGGTGTCCTGCGGCGGGCCCGGGGTCGGGTGTTGGTGCCTTCGGGTTACGGGAGGCGCCAGTCCACCGGTTGGGCGCCTTGGCCCACCAGGAGGTCGTTGGTACGGGAGAAGGGGCGGGAGCCGAAGAAGCCGCCGGCGGCCGACATGGGGGAGGGGTGCGCGGACTCGACCACGGCCGCGCCCGGGCCGAGCAGCGGCCGGGCATTGCGGGCGTCGCGACCCCACAGGATCGACACCAGCGGGGTGCCGCGCGCGGCGAGCGCCTTGATCGCCTGCTCGGTGACTTCCTCCCAGCCCTTGCCGCGGTGCGCGGCGGGCCGACCAGGGGCGGTGGTCAGCGCGCGGTTGAGCAGCAACACGCCCTGGTCGGCCCACGGGGTCAGATCACCGTTGGTGGGCATCGGCAGGCCCAGGTCGCGGTTCATCTCGGTGAAGATGTTGATCAGCGAACCGGGCAGCGGACGCACCTCCGGAGCGACCGAAAAGCTCAACCCCACCGCGTGCCCGGGGTTGGGATAGGGATCCTGACCCACGATCAGCACCCGTACGTCCGCGAACGGTTGGGTGAACGCCCGCAACACGTTCGCGCCCGCCGGTACGTACCGCCGCCCGGCGGCGATTTCACCTCGCAGGAACTCGCCCATGGCGGCCACTCGGCCCGCCACCGGTTCCAGGGCCTTCGCCCATCCTGCCTCGACAAGTTCGCCCAACGGCCGCGCCACCATGGGAGTTGAGCATAGGGCAAACGAGTGACACTCCCGCACGGCCGCACCCGCGCCGACCAGGGTACGAGCGTGCGGGGGAGGGGACTTGGTCGCGGCGCCGCGCGTCGGTGCCGCGCCCCCCGACCCACGGTAGCGATCACCCGGCTGCGGTCGAAACGTTTGCGTCGGGCTGCGAAGGCCGGTTGCCTCGGCTACCCGCTCGACGCGCCTGCCCGGCTACTCGATCAGGCCCGTCACCATGTCCCAGGCGTCCTCGGCATCCGAGCCGGCCAGCGACAGGGCCACCGCCGCCTCGCACGCGGCCAACGCGAAGACCGCGCCCACCCACGTGCGTTCCGCGGGGGTCAGCCGGCGCCATTCGAGCGCCCCGCCGGCCCCGTCCACCAGATCCGAGGCCACCACGAGCCAACCCCACTCGGCACTGCCCCGCCCCGCCGCCAACGCGCGCAGCACGCCTGCGCCCAACAACACGTCCCGCGCCCCGAGACCGCGGCCGAGCAACGACGCCTCCCGGGCCGCGGTGGGCCGCAACCACACCCCACCGCGCGGAGCCACCATGGACACCACCCCGGCGGCCACCCGCCCCGCCGCCAATACCGCCGCCATCCGTCCGGCCGACCCGGATATCGCCCCCGAAACCGCCACCACAGCCCCTTATCGAAACCAGCTCGCACCCCCCGGCCCAACGACCGGCGGCCCACACCGTAGCGGTGCCCCACATCGCAGCCCCCGCACCCCCAGGACGCACCCAACCTCCACCCCGGTTTCGACCCCGACCCCCACCCGCCCCCCCCGAGGCAAGTGAGCGACGAACCAGACAGGTTCAAGCCAACCAGGCACGACCACCACCGCGACACACACGCCACAACCGGCCTCCCCCAACCCGCCGACCCACCCCACCCCCCGGCGCGTCAGCGCCCCCGACCCAGCCCGCCCCCGTGATCGACGCGCGCAG
>NZ_JBHZAV010000136.1:0-25590 GCF_042754445.1 Embleya sp. NPDC059213 | reverse complement strand
GTCCCGACTGCGACTGTTGCGCCTGAGATCGATGGCACCCCTGCCGTGGATGCACGGTCGACCACGACGGCGACGCGGGACTCCGGCGCCGCCTGCGCGGGCAGTTGCGCCCCGCCGCCGGCGACGCCGCGAACGCACTTGACCACAAGGCGACTTCGGACCGACCGACGGTCGCCGTCACCTCGGCGCGGGCCCGGCACCGTGCCGGTAGGCGTCGACCGGCATCAGGAACAGGGACAGGTTCGGGGTCAAGCCGACCTCCTGGGTGGCCACGGGTCGGGTTGCCTCGAAGCGCCGGATGATCACGAAGCCGCCCCTCCGCGTGGCTGATCCGTGCCCAGGGCACCACACCCTGCTTGCCGTGGACGCCGGCGGCGGAAATGGTGATCCGGCCGAAGGCGAGCGTCTTGCCGGCGCCGAGCGTCGCCCGGGCGGCGGGCAGGAGGGCTCGGGCCACGTGTTCGTCGATCAGCGGGCCGAGCGCGGCGTACCGTTGCACCGGCTCGACGGGGGTGTTCGGGCTGCCTCCTTGGCGCGGGTCCCGATACACGCCGGCGGCTTTCAGGCGGACGCCGTCGGTACGGACCACCTCCCGCGTGAAGACGGTGCCGTCATAACGATCGTGGTCGAGCATCGTGGTGACGACGAGCAGAAGGCACTCGACGACGGTGTCCCAGCGGAAGAACAGGGTCCGCGCTCCGTGACAACCCGACGAAGGCCGCCCGAGCGGGCGTCGCGAACTCGAATCAGGCCGTAACCCGGCGGGCCGGCAGGTCGAGCAGCCCGCGTCGCCGCCCCGGCAGGCCGGGCGCCGGCATCCGCAGGGCGTGAGCATCTCGCGCGCGTTGTGGGGGATTTGCGGGAGGGGTCGGCTAGCGTGCGGGGTCATGACGTATGACACCGACTCGCGGGTCGACGACTACATCGAGGGTCTTCCCGACTGGCAGCAGGCCGTCTGTCGGGAGGTGCGGGATCTCGTGCACGGCGCGGATCCGGAGGTGGTGGAGACCATCAAGCGCACCGTGCGGCCGTACTTCGTGCTTCAGGGCAACATCTGTGCGCTGTTGGCGGCCAAGGACCATGTCAACGTGTTCCTCTACGACGGGGCGATCGTCCCGGATCCCGAGGGGATCATCACCGGTGGGCACGACAACAAGACCGCTCGCACCGTGGCGGTGCGCGAGGGCGAAAGCATCAACGCGCCGGCCCTCACCGCGATGTTCAAGCAGATCATCGCGAACAACCGGGCCGGTGGGTGGCGAAAGCTGAAGCACTGACGGCCGGTGGACACCGACACCGACCCGCTCACCTTCCGCGCGAGCCGAACGTCAGGCCGGTGGCACGGTGAGTTTGGCGGCCACCGCGTCGAGGACCCAGTCCAGGCCGGTCACGAACGATGCCTCCGCGTCCACATCCGTGCCGTCGTACACGGCCTTGGCCAACGCCGGGAAGCGGCCCGTGGCCAACATCCTGGTGAGATGTGGGCCGAAGGCGCGTTGCCAGTCGTGCTTGGACAACCCCGTGGCGCGCTCGGCTCGCAGGTTGGCGACCTCGCGCCTGATCGCGCCGGTGTAGTAGGCGCCGACCGTCTCCACGGCGCGCATGACGGTGTCGACATCGGCGAGGCCGTCGAGGGCGGCCAGCGTGGCCTCGGCCACGGCGAGGCCGTTCGGGCCCAGGGTCGGGCGACCGCCGAGCAGGTCGGCCAGCCATTCGTGCCGGAGAGCGGCCTGCCTGGTGCGGTGGGCGAGGACGCGCAGCGCCTCCCGCCAGTCGCCGGGTTGTTCCTCGGGGAGGATCTCGGCGTGGACCTCGTCCAGCATGAGGTCGAACAGTTCCTCCTTGGTGGAGATGTATCCGTACAGCCGCATCGGGCCGGCGTCCAGCCGCGCGGCGACCTTGCGCAACGACACCGCGTCCAGCCCGCCCTCGTCGGCCAGCGCGACGGCGGCGGCGACGATCCGCTCCCGGTCGAGCGGTACGGGGCGAATCGGCGGCTCCGGCCGGTCCCACACAGTCATGGCCATACCGTACCGATGCAAGGCACCGTACCGATGCAGGACACCGTATCGATCCAGGACACCGTATCGATCCGACGCACCGCACTGTTGCGATGCAACGTATCGTGGAAATACAGTGTATCGACATGAGACACCGAATCGCCGTAGTCGGAAGCGGTCCCGCCGGCCTCACCTTCGCCCGCGTGCTGCATCGCCATGGTCATCCCGTCACCATCCTCGAACGCGACCCCACCCCCGACGCCCGCCCCCCGGGCGGCACGCTGGACCTGCACAAAGGACTGGGCCGACTCGCGCTGGACAAAGCGGGGCTGTCGGCGGAGTTCGACGTGCTGTCCCGTCCCGAGGGGCAGGCCATGCGCATCCTGGACACCGCCGGAGCCGTCCTGCGCGACTGGCCACCGGGTCCGGACGACCGGGCCAATCCCGAGATCGACCGCGGGCAACTCCGCGACCTGTTGCTCGGCCCGCTCGACGTGCGGTGGGGGCAGGGCGTGACCCGGGTGGTGCCGGGGACCGAGGACGGCGTATCGGTGCATTTCGCGGACGGCCGACAGGAGACGTTCGACCTCGTGGTCGGCGCGGACGGCGCCTGGTCCCGGGTCCGCCCGGCACTCTCGTCGGTGAAGCCGCACTACACCGGCGTCACCTTCGTCGAGACCTCCCTGGACGACGTCGACACCCGCCATCCCGACCTCGCCCGGTTGGTCGGCGACGGTTCCGTGGCCGTGTACGGCGTGAACCGAGCCCTCGTCGCCCAGCGCAACAGCGGCGGCCACGTCAAGGTGTACGCCCAGTTCCGCGCGCCGCTGGACTGGCACGCGAACCTGGACCTGTCCGACGCCGAGGCCGTGCGATCGAGTCTGCTGGCCCGATTCGACGGCTGGGCCGCTCCCGTCCTCGAACTCCTCCACCGCGGCGGCACTTTCGTGCACCGCCCCCTGTACGTCCTGCCCGTGTCGCACACCTGGACCCACGTCCGCGGGGTGACGCTCCTGGGCGACGCCGCGCATCTGATGCCCCCGCTGGGGGCGGGCGCGAACCTCGCGATGTTGGAGGGCGCCGAACTCGCCGAGGCCATCGCCACCTGCCAGGGAGATCCGGACGAGGCCGTCCGCGCCTTCGAGGAACAGATGTGGGCACGGGCCGGCAAGTGGGCGAAGATCACCACGGCCGGGCTGGACCGCCTCGTGAGCCCGGACCCCGCCGACGCCCTGGCCCTCTTCGACCAAGTCCAGCCGTCCTGACGGCCGAACGGCACGAGAGGGTCGGCGCGAAGTTCTCGGGGGCGCGGCCGGGGTGACAAGGATTCCAGCCGAATATGTGCACGGCGGAAGATAGGACTGCCGACGGGAGGGCACTCCGAATCTTTACCAACCCGTGAGTTGTCCATTACGAAAGTAAAGACTCCGTCGGCGAACGGCCCATCTTCCCTGCAACGGCACGGAATTCGCGCTCTCGGCGGCGAAAGATCCGTCGCCCCGGTGTTCGGAAAAGCACGAGCGCAGTCGAGTGGGACGCGCATCCGGGTGGTTGTTCACCAATTCGGAGCAGATCCAACCAGGAGGGTGTGTCGTTACCCGGGCGTGACTCCCCGCGCATCCACCTCCGCCGTGGCTCCTCCCACGCTCGCCCAACGCGCCTTCCCCATGGGGGATTGGGTCCTCACCCCTCGCGCGGCAACGTTCCGCAAACGGTCCCCGCACGCGTTCATCGAGCGTGCGGGGCAGCGCGTCCCGCTTCGTCATTGCTCCGCCGACATGGAGCAGTTCGCCCTGACGATGGTGTTGATCGCCGCCGAGTACTCGCGCCGCCTCGACGACGTCCTGGACGAGCCACAGTCCTGAATTTCAGGACCACCGTCGACAATTTAAATGTTGTATTCGGCATCCGAAATGTTGTATTCGGCATCCCAAGACCCCCTATCACATGAATGAATCAAGCATATGTATCAAGGTTATGGATACGACCCGTATCTCCCGCCCGCCAGGCAATTCCCCCCGGGCGCCGCACCGCCTCCCGACGTGGCGGAGTGGCCGACGGCGAACACGGCGGTGTCACCGGACGGGCTTTCCCCGTCGTTCGCGGTGGTGGGCGATCCGGCGTTCGAGGCCGACCTCGCCCGACTCCTGGCCGGCCCGATCGACGACGCCCCCACCACCGTCGAACTGCCGACCCCGATCCGGGGACCGAGCAGTCATCGCCGGCGCCCCCCGGAGACCGCCCTCCCGATCACCGGCGCTCGGCGACTGGACCGGCTCAGCCGCTCCATGGTGGTGGTCAGCGTCGTGTTGGTCGCCACGATCAGCGTGCTCGCCGCGTTGATCGCCCTGGCACCGATGCGGCACACCGCCGACACGCCCGCCGGCCCGGCCCGCTGGTGGCCCGTCCTGGTCCAGGGGCCGTGGGTGGTGGCCTCGCTGTCGATTCTGCGTTCCAGCCTGCACCGTCGCCGGGCACTGCACTCGTGGATCGTGGTCGTCGCCTTCGCCGGCCTGTCCATGGCGCTGTCCCTCACCCACGCCCCCATGACCCTCCAGGGCATCGTCGTCGCCATCCTTCCCGCGGTGGCGACCACGGCCTGCCTGCACCAACTCGTACGCCAGATCACCTTGACCCGACCACCGCGACGATCCGTCCCCGGCCAGGGCCGCAACCCCCCGCTCTGAGCCATGCCCGTCCGCGCGAGCCACCGGATCCGCACGCGGCGACGTCGCTCCGGATCCCACGCGGGCACCACCCGAACGCGAGAGGTTGCAGCCGGGGCGATCAGCGGCGCCGCAGGGACGGGTCGAGGAGTGCGGGCGGGGTGTCGTTCTTCTCGTGTGCGGCGAGGTCGGTGCCCGGGGCGACGATCGCGTCGATCGCGTCGAGTACGTCGGCCGAGAGCGTGGTGTCGGCGGCGGCAAGCTGCGCGTGCAGGTGGGCCGGGGTACGGGGGCCGATGAGCGCGCTGGTCACACCGGGGTGCGCGGTCACGAAGCCGAGCGCGAGCTGAATCATCGTCAGGCCGGCCTCGGCGGCGACGCCGGCCAGTTGCTCGACGGCGTCGAGCCGGGCCCGGTTGGCGGGGATGGTGAGGTCGAAGCGCTGCGGCATGAACGTCGAGCGGCTGGTGGTGATCTCACTGCCCGCACGGATCGAGCCCGACAGCCAGCCCGAGGCCAGTGGGCTCCAGGCCAGCACGCCGAGCCCGTACTCTTCGGTCACCGGCAGCACGTGGGCCTCGATCCCGCGCTGCAGGATCGAGTAGCTGGGCTGTTCGACGACGTACCGACTCAGGTGGTGCTCGCGGGCCGCCCACTGGGCCTGCACGATGCGGTGGGCCGGGAAGGTCGAGGAACCGAAGTAGCGGATCTTTCCCGCGCGCTGCAGGTCGGTCAACGCCGACAGGGTCTCCTCGTCGTCGGTGTTCGGGTCCCACCGGTGCATTTGGTAGAGGTCGACGTGGTCGACGCCGAGCCGACGCAGGCTGTCCTCCAACGCGGTGATCAGCCAGCGACGCGAGCCGCCTCGGCGATTGCGCTCGTCGCCCATCGGCATGGTCGCCTTGGTGGCGAGCACGATGTCGTCGCGGCGGCCCGCGATGGCCTTGCCGACCATCTCCTCCGACTCGCCGCCGCTGTACACGTCGGCGGTGTCGATCAGGTTGATCCCCGCTTCCAGGGCGGCGTCGACGATGGCGGTCGTCTCGTCCTGGGTGGTGCGCCCGATCCTGCCGAAGTTCATCGCGCCGAGCGCGAGGCTGCCGACCTGCACGCCGGTGCGGCCCAAGGTGCGGTACTGCATGACCGTGTCTCCTCATTGCGAGTGAAGCGTGGTGCGGTGCATGGCTTGCCTGCCGGTCCCGTCTCGGCAGCATCACCAAAACGGAACCGCATTCCGGAACCATACGGAACATGGTTCCGTTTCTGCAAGCGACGCGTGGGCGCACGGCGCGGCGAACGACGGCGACGGCCCGGGACGGTCGGCCCCGGCCGGTCGAGGAACACCCGAGGCCGCGCCACGGTCACCCGCCGGGCAGCGGCTCCGCGCGACCGCGGATCGTTACGCCGCACCCCTGACGATCGGCAGGCCGAAGGACGGGAACAGGTCCGCTCGGTGGAAGGCGAGGACGGCCGAGATGCCCGCCTTGGTCACCGTCGGCACCTGGATCGCGTGTGCGTGGAACGCGTCGTCCCGTCCGTGGACGTACATCGCGAACGCGGGCCGGCCGTTCGCCGACGTCTCGACCAGGATCCGCTGTCCCGGACCCGGCCGCAGCTTCGCCGCGAGCAGCCGCAATACGCTCGCGCGACCGTCGAACCAGGTCGGAATCGGCGGCATCTCCCAGCGGGTGTCCTGGGTCAGCAAACTCTCCAGGGCCGCCATGTCGGCCTGCTCGAAGGCTTGCGCATACCGATCGAGGAGCGCGCGGCGTGCCGGTTCGTCCGGTTCGGCGAACTGGTCCTCCTCCGGGGCGAGTCGGGCGAGTTCCGCACGGGCTCGCTGGAGCGAGCTGTTCACCGCCGCCGTCGTCGTGCCGAGCAGATTCGCCACCTCCGACGCCCGCCACGACACGACGTCGCGCAGAATCAACACCGCGCGCCGGCGTGGCGGCAGGTGTTGCAACGCGGCGATCATCGCCAACCGGAGGCTCTGCCGAGTCTCCACGACCAGGGCCGGATCGGCGTTCGAGAGAAGATCCGGGAACGGCTCCAACCAGGTCACCTCCGCGGCCGGCGACTCCAGGTCGTCGGGGTCGGTACCGGGCGCGCCCAGCGCCGACGGCACCATCCGGCGGCTGCTGTGCTTCAGCGCGTTCAGGCAGACCCGGGTGGCGATCCGGTACAGCCAGGTCTTGATCGACGAGCGTTGCTCGAACTCCGCGAACCCTCGCCACGCCCGCAGGTACGTCTCCTGTACCGCGTCCTCCGCGTCGTGCCGCGATGCCAGCATGCGGTAGCAGTGCGCGATCAACTCGCCCCGGTGTCGCGCGAATTCGTCTTCCAGGTTCATACCGCCTCCTCGACCGACTCCCGGCGGGGCGCCGAACCGGCCGGACCCGCCGGGCCGGGGGTGCGCCGAGCCCCGATGCCGAGTCCGGCGAGTGCGCCGAGCAGCGACAGTACGCCGCACCCGGCCAGGGCCCGGGCGAACGCCGAGGTCGGCGACGCGTAGCCCCCGGCGTCGGCGAACACGGTGGCCAGGGCGGCGACTCCGACGACACCGCCGAGTTGGCGCATCATGCTGTAGATGCCGGAGGCGATGCCGACGGCTTCGCGGGGCAGCGCTCCGACACTGGCGCTCTGCGTCGCCGGCATCGCCATCGAGACACCGCAGCCGGCCACGATCAGCGCAGGCAACAGTTCGACGTAGCGGACCGAGGCGTCGGTGACCAGGCTGATCCAGAACATGCCGACGGCTTGCAGAACCAGTCCGGCCACCACGAGCGGGCGTTCGCCGATCCGGTCCACCAGGCGGCCGGATATCGGTGCCGTCAGGAAGAGGGTGGCGGTCCAGGGCAACAGTTGCAGGCCGGCCTCCATCGGTCCGGAACCGAAGAGGGTCTGCATGTACTGGGCGAGGAAGAAGACCGCGCCGAAGAGTGCGGCGGTGAGGAAGAAGCCGGCCGCGTTGCCGGCCGAGAACGCCCGGGTACGGAAATAGGACAGCGGCACCATCGGCTGTGGCGCGCGCCGCTCCCAGGCCACGAACGCCGCGAGCAGCAGCGCGCCCAGGACGAACGAGCCGAGCACCTCGACGCCGGCCCAGCCGGCCGCTCGGCCGCGAACCACGCCCCAGACGATGCCGAGGACGGCCGACGAGATCAGGACGGCGCCGCGGCCGTCCACTCGGCGGGCCGGCCCTCGGCTCTCCGGGATCCTGCGGAGCACGAGCGGGATGGCGAGCGCGCCGACCGGCACGTTGATCCAGAAGATCCACTGCCAGGCCAGGCCCTCCGTCACGGCGCCGCCGACCATCGGGCCGCTGAGTACGGCCAGGCCGGTCAGGCCGCTGAAGATGCCGATCGCCCAGCCGCGACGCTCGGGCGGGAAGGCGGCGCCGAGCAGACCCATCGCCAGGGGCATCACGACGGCGGCCCCGATGCCCTGGAGGACACGGGCCGCGATCAGCCACGACACCGAGGTCGCCGGCGCACACGCGATCGAGGCGACGGAGAAGATGGCGAGGCCGGTCGCGAACATCCGACGCCGACCCCACCGGTCACCGATCGCGGCCGCGACCGGCAACAACATCGCGAAGGTGAGGCTGTAGGCGTTCACCGTCCATTCCAACTCCTCGATCGAGGCGCCGAGATCCTGCCTGATGGTGGTCAGTGCCGCCGCGACCACCAGCGCGTCGAGTGCCACCATCACCGAGCCGATCGCGGTCAGGCCCAGCACCCAGCGCTGCTCGACGGTCGTGCGTTCCCTGCTGCTCACGAAGGTCCCTCCAGAAGTCCGCTCTCATCGGTACCGACAACTGCGGAGGGGCGAAGTAATCGTGGTGGGCGTGGTGGGCGTGGTGGGCGTGGTGGGCGTGGTGGGCGTGGTGGGCGTGGTGGGCCTGACACTCGTTGCGATGAGTTCGCGGGTTTCGCGTTGTCGAAGTCGGTGACAGCGAAATCGAGCGAGAAGAGCCCGAACCCATGACCACAGCAGTCATCCGCTACCGGACCAGGCCCGAGGCGGCCGAGGAGAACCAGCGCCTGATCGAGAACGTCTTCGCCGAACTGGAGAGCACGGCGCCGCCCGGCCTGCGGTACAGCAGCTTCCGGCTGACCGACGGCGTCACCTTCGTCCACGTCGTCGACGGCGAGGGCCTCGCGGAGTTGCCCGCGTTCCGCGAGTTCCAACGCGACCTCGGCACCCGCCTGGCCGCCGACCTCGTCCGCGACGATGCGACCCTGCTGGGTTCGTACGCGACGGCGACGGCGACGGCGACGACCGCGCAGGGCTGACAAAGCAGCCGTGGCATCGCCCGTGCGCGCCGGGGGACGGCGGATCTCCGGCGCGCACGAACGGCTCCGCCGCCCATCCCGCCGGGTCGGCGGCGGCGCCGGGCCATGCCCTCGGACAGCGGGCTAACGTCGGCAACACGCGGTGGGCAACCGGCGGTCGGCCGGAAGTGGTGACCCCGTCCCGGCTGTTCGATGCGCCGTCGAGGGCTGTGCGGGCTCCCGGTCGTCTCCAGCCGGCCGCCGAATCGAAAGGGTGGGGTCGTGGGCATGATCGAGCGGCTGTGGACGGCCGGCGAGATACCTCTGTGGGACGGGCTGTACCGGCCGGACGACACCGGCCTGGAACTCCATGTGGACGGCCCCGGGGCCTACCACCCGGATGCCGGACAGCCGATCCCCTTCCGCCTCGGAGACCCGCTCGACGTGGCCCGGGCCATCGAGGAGGGCGGCACCAACGAGGTGGACACCTACTTCGAGAGCGCGCTGCCGGACGGGTCGGGTCGGCTGTCCGGCGGCGGCGCCGGAATGGGCAACATCGGCTACCTCGCCCGTCTCGACGCCGACCGCCGCCTGCGGTGGGTCGCCGCCATGTTCGACTCCAACCCGTTCATGGGCGTGCGCTACGAAGGAACAAGCGCCATCTTCGTCAACGACTGGAGAAATCTCCTGACCCTCGACCTCACCGACCCCGCCCTCACCTGACCCCGGTGGGTCCCGAGGCGAGGTGGCAACCCTCGCCGAGGGCGGTCGGCGTGCCGGCTTCCCGATGCTGCCGTCGAGCCGTCGAGGTACGCCTCGTTCGCCCGGGCGAGTAAGGACCCACGCCTCAACCGGCGGCCTCGTCCCCGGTCATGCCGTACTCGTCGACGTCGAGCTCGGCGCCGGTGGCATGGAGGAAGTCCAGGACCTCGCGGTCCAGATGCCAACCGAAGAGGTTGGGGGCATCCGCGGCGCCGGGCTCGGCTCGGTCGTCGTCGTCGTCGAAGTAGCGCACGACCTGGAGTACCGCTCCGCCGCCGGTGCCGGTCAGGTGGCGGGCGAGTTCGCAGATGCGGTCCGTGTGGGGCCGGAGCCGGTCGAGAATGCGGGCGATCTGCTCGTCGACACACAGACCCGGTTCCCGACAGACGACCTTCCACGAGTGGTCGACCGGAACCACCGTCGGCTTGGTGAACCGGCTGCCACGAACCGTTGCTTCGTCGGGACCGATGCCCAGCCTGACGGTCATGTCGGCCGCCGAGGTGTACCGGCTGTACAACGCGAAGTAGGCGTACTGGCGCAGTGGCATCCCCTGGAGGATAGCCGCGCGGAACATGGGCCGACCGCAATCACGCGCACCCCGACAATCGCGCAGTCGCGGTGCCCGGAGGTCGACCCGGTGGCACTGCCGCCGGTCCCGGGCCGGAGCCTGCTCCAGGGAGTACTGCCGGCGAACACGGCCGGGGCGTCCGGGAGTCGCACTCGTCCGATTCCCCGCCGACGGCGGCAGGGGCTCGACCGGCAAGCCCCCGGCCGAGCGCCTGCACAACCAACCCGCGACCCACCCGGGGCACGTGTTGCCACGACCCCCGAAGAGACTCCGCCGCGCGGATACCGCACCTTGCTCAGCGTTCGACGTCGAGGAATGCGGCCCAGGCCGCAGTGCTCGTGTCGACGATCGGCGACCCGTCGACCTTGCTGTCACGGACGCCGACCGAGGTGGTCAGCAGGGCGACCTCGACGCAGTCGCCGCCCTGGGTTCCGCTGTGGCTGCTCTTGCGCCACGCCGGACGAATCGTTGGATTCACAGCTCTCCTCCCCGTTTCTCGATGAGCGCTCGGGAGTCGGCAATCGTGAGCGCCTGCGCTCGGATGATTCCATACCGCTGTCGAAGGACTCGGATCTGCTCCAGGCCGGCCACAACCTCGCCTCCCGCCTGCGATTCGATGTATGCGTGATGCACGCCGTCCGGCATCTCCAACAGCAGCATCGGGCCGTCCAGTCCCACGTGTTCCTGGCAGGCCGTGAGCATGATCTGAATCGAGACGTTGCGCAGCGCACCGAGTTCCAGCAGACGAGTCAACTGCCCCTTCAACACGTCCCTCCCGCCGATGGGTCTATGCAGGACGGATTCCTCGACGACATAGCTACAGAGTGCCGTGGGCCTCCGCGTCAGCAACTTCTGGCGATCCAGTCGGGCGTGGACCTGGATGTCGATGTCGTCGTCCTCCAACGGCGGGCAACCTGCGCCGAGCACGGCGCGGGCGTAGTCCTCAGTCTGCAACATCCCTGGAACGAGGGCGTTTTGATAGGAGTCGACGGAGACGCAATTCCTTTCCCACTCGGCTGTATCGGCGAAGAACTCGGCCACGGCCTTCTCACCGACCAGGCAGGCCGCCGCCGCCTGAAGTGCCCCGTCCGTGGCGAGTTCCCTGTCGAGATCCACCAGCAGAGGCGTCAGCGCGGGACGCCGTCCGCACTCGATCGCGTGGATGAGGGAGAGGGACTGAGCGACGGCGTCGGCCAGTTCCTGCTGCGTGAGACCCTTCTTCTTTCGATAGAACCGAACCTGACTCCCGAAGAGTTTGTGCGCCGCACTCACGCGTTGTGACTTGGGTGACACCGTCATTCGCCTCCCGGTCGATGCAATTACGTCCATGCGACCGGCTGAGCCCCACAGTTACGGGCGAGGCCGGAAAAGTTACGGATATACCCGTACCGGCCGATCATCTATTCACGTTAGGCGCCGGCGGGCAGGCTCGTGGGCACGACAACAGAACGTCACCCGGGCGTTCCGGCGGGAGAACCGTCCCGATGTCGGTGCCGGTACCCACCGAGCCCATGCCCCCCTACGCACCCCTGGAGCCTCCGTGACCAATGTCGACCCCGACACCGTCCGCGATGCCGAAACCGACACCGACACCGACACCGACACCGACACCAGGCTCCCCGTTGTGGCGTTGCCCGCATGGAGTGTTCGGCTTACGCCTTGTGGGCCCGGGGTGTGGCGGGTGGACTTCTTTTCGCTCGGGACGCATCCCGTCGAGGATGAGCCCGATCAGGCCACCGTGCACCTGACCGATGTCGAGGCGGGCGACTTTGCCCACACGCTGCTGCGGCCCGGGCATCCGGACGAGGCCACGCCCGGACGCGCGCGCCTGGTGCGGGACGGGTTCGGGCTGCGGTTGCGGGTGTTGGTGGCGCCTGCCCACGGGGAGGCCGGCGTGATCGCACATGTCCAGGAACACCACCGGCTCGTGCTTCTCCACCACCTTGCCCGGCATCGACCCGACCTGATCCCCATCGTCACCCCGCCCGACCCGCGCCTGTGCCTGGGCCCCATCCCGATCACCGGCCTGACCATCGACCAGGCCGCCGAACTCCACACCCGCCTCGCCCACTGGCTCGCGAGCGAGGGCCTCCGCGCCGCCATCGCCGACCGCGACGTCATCCACCGCCTGACCCCGACGACCACAGCCTGATCACCGACCCTGCCCACCGGTCGACAAACCACATTAATCTCTTGAGCCGCTCGAACCGCTCGAACCGACATGGACTTCCCGAAGTCCCTGGAAAGGATCCCTCATGCGCCCGGCCAGGTTCGAGATGTTCCTGCGTGAGCAGGTCGCCGCCTCCAGAGCCGTCGCGGCCGTACGGACGCGCACCGCTGCCGGGGGCGGCCGGACACCGAACCGTGGGGCCTACGGCGTGCTGGTCACCCTGCGCGGTGGCGGGTCGGTCGAGATGATGATCACGGCACGGTCGGCACCCGGCGACGCATACGGCGAGCCCGAGGCGATTGTCGAGGGTGAACAGTCCGCCCCGATCGAGTTGTCCGGTCCGATCGACGGAGCGAAGGTACGCGTCACCGACCTGGAGACCTTCATCGCATCGGTGATCGTCGGCTCCGGTAGTCGTGAGGTTGCCGAGATCACGCAACGGTTCTCCGAACAGGCCGGGGCCATCAGTCACGGCATGGTCATCCGCTTCCATTCCGGTGCACGCGTCCATCTGAACTTCGTGACCGCCCACCCGGCCGGTGAGCGGCCGAACGCGAGCTACCAATGCCCGGACGTGATCTGACCCTCCCGAGAACCACCCGACCGCCGTAAGGAGCTACGGCTGTCGAGACCAGGCGGATTCGTGGGCCGATTGCGCGGTGGCTCGGCGCACGATGGCGAGGGTGATGCTGCGGGAGGCTGCGGCCGAGCTGCTCCTCGGCCGGCCGGCGCAGATGCCGGCCGGTCGGCAACTTGCCCGGCCGATCCGCCTCGTGCGCCTCGTACGAGGGTGCTCGGCCATGGAGCAGAGCGCGGACCCGGGGCGGCCGGTGGTGCTTCAGCCACCTGCCCGGTGCGTCGCCAATCTCGCCGCCGGGCGGCAGTAGCGGCCGTGCACGGCGGCGTGGTGTTCGAAGTGTGGTGGGAGCCAGGTGCCGGCGAGCAGTCGAGGGTGTGCCGGGAAGGAGTCGAGCGCGGCCAGGGCGAACATCAGCGAGGCCCACCCGGAGTGCAGCCGGATGCTCATGTAGCCGTTGCCGTAGGTGTCCTGGAACGACGCCTGGAAGACGCCGGGACCGGGCAGGTCCACCGCGTCCAGGCCGTTCCAGTACAACGACAGCGGCGCGATCGGATGTACCAGGCGCACGTGTTGCAGGGTCACCGTGGCCTCGCCGAAGCCGTCCGGCATCCAGCGCGGCTGCGCGTCCCGGGCGGCGTTGTTGCGCCGGACGTTGTTGCCGATCGCGTTGGCCGCCAGCGCGCCGACCACGAACGCCGGGCCACCCAACACGAACATGTTGCTGTGTCGGTAGCTGCCGTCGCCCGCCGCCCGCATGGTGAACCGCTCCGCCTGGCCCGTGGCCAGCGCCCGATCGCCCGGATCCAGCCGGATCGGGCTGGGCACCGGCGGCCGTTGCGCGACGCGGTCCTCGATCACGTCGGCGACCACATCGCAGGTGTAGAGCAAGAAGTCGTCCAGCGGAGTCCACGGCGGTACCTGCCCACCGGGCCCCTGCGGCTCGTTTCCGTTCGTCATCGCGCCCCCGAACCACCCGATGTGCGGCGGAGTTTCCCGTCGATCGACCGTTCCCCGCGAGCATAGCGAAACGCTCAGCGCGATCCGGCGGGATTGTCGGCGATCGACGCGACCGCAGCCGGCCCCGCCTCCACCGCCGCCGCCGTGATCCGCTCGGCCAGGCGCCGGCGCAGCACCTGGCCGGTCGCGGGCGTGCGCGGCAACTCGTCGACGTACACCACCCGGCGGGGGTGCTTGTGCGCGGCCAGACGCCCCACACAGCCGGCCCGCAACGCGGCGAGGTCGGGCGGATTCGCGGGATCGCTCGGCACCACCACCGCGCAGATCAGCTCGCCCCAGGTCGCGTCCGGCAGGCCGACCACGGCCGCCTCGCGAACACCGTCGGTCCGCGTCAGCACCGCCTCGACCTCCCCCGGTGCGACCGCCTCGCCGCCGGTGCGGATCAGTTCGCCGACCCGGCCGACGATGCTCAGATACCCCTCGGCGTCCATCGTCGCGAGATCGCCGGTGTGGTACCGGCCGTCCCGCAACACCGCACGCGTGGCCGCCTCGTCGTCGAAGTAGCCGTCGAACAGCAGCGGTCCGCGCACCCACACCTCGCCGTCCGGGCCGAGTTCGACCTCCTGGAACGGGCCGGGCACACCGCAACTCCCGGGCTTGCGCGCTACGTCCACGCCGTCGAGCGCGGCCACGTTGCCCGCCTCGGTCGAGCCGTAGAAGACCCGGAGCACCGCGTTCGGCGCGGCCTCGGCGATGGCCGCGAGCAACTCCGGCGGCGTCCGGGACGTCCCGGTGTCGGCGAAGCGCAACGTCTCCAGCGTGCCGCCGGCGAGCCCCGGGCCGCCCTCGACCGCGAGCGTGTCCAGCACTCGCTGCCACACCGCCGGCACGCAGTTGAGCCGAGTCGCGCGGTGTCGGCGCACGGCCGCGACGATCTCCGCGCCGTCCGCCCTGGCGACCAGGACCACCGTGTCGCGCGCCTGCCACTGTTGCAGCGCGATGGTCCAGGCGCCCATGTGGAACAGCGGATACGGACACACCATCGCGCCGCGCGGTTCGAGCTGCGAACCGGGATGCGTGCGCAGCACGTTGGTGCGGTGGGACAGGATCACGCCCTTGGGGCGGCCGGTGCTGCCTGAGGTGAAGAAGATTACGTGGGGGTCGGTCTCGCCCGGCCCCTCGGCGACATCGGGCGCAGTCGCGCCCTCGGGCGTCGGCGCGCCACCCGTCGGACCCGCCGACCCGCCGAGCCCGACCACCGCCACCCCGATCGCGGCCCCCACCGTCGCCCCCGGCACGGTGTCGTCGGCGATCAGCAACACGGGCCGGGCCACCCGGGCCGTCGCGGTCGCCTCGTCGACGGACAGGGCCGGGCCGAGCGGGACATGGACCGCGCCGATCCGGGCCAGCGCCACGAACACCGGCAACACGTCGAGCGTGGTCCGGTTCCAACACACCACCCGGTCGCCCCGCCGGACGCCGACGCCGCGCAGCGCACCCACCATCCGGTCCGCCGCCGCGTCCAGTTCGCCGAAGGTGAGCACGTCCTCCCCCAGGACCGCCGCCGGCCGATCCGGGACGGCCCGGGCCGCGCCCGTGAACACGGCACCGATCACCAGACCGTCCCGCGCCATCGCCACGCCCCCTTCAGCGGTCCTTCAGCTCGACGATGATCTCGTGATAGCGCTGCTCGCCCACGTTGACCGCGGTCTCCACGCCACCGCGCCGCATCGGGACCACCACGCCGGGCACCACGTCCGCCGCGAAGTACTCGCGGTACTCCCCCAGACTGTCCGGCTCCGGCTCGACCGCGATCCGGTCGCCCGCGATCTGGACCAGGTAGTAGTCCAATTCGTGCCGATGCGCGTCGCTGCGCGCGCCCGGAGCCAGTTCCAGCTCCCAGATCCGGACCTTGTCGTCCTCGAACAACACGCGGGTACCGATCCCGCCGAGCGTGCGCTCGGCGGCCGGCTCGTCCCCGACGGGTGCGATTTCGTCGCTCATGCGAACTGCCTCCGGTGAAGGTGAGTGAATGGGTGGGTTCAGCACCCCGCCTGCGCGTCCACCCGGTTGCGCAGTTCCTCGCCCGCGAGATACCGGGCCAGGTTGTCCCGAAAGAGCCGAAAGACCTCGGTGAAGTGTTCGAGGGCCGCGCTGGAGCAGTGCGCGGACAGGTACAGGTTCGGCGCATCCCACAGCGGGTCGTCGGCCGGCAGCGGTTCGGTCGCGACCACGTCCAGCGCCGCGCCGCCCGGTCGGCCGGCCCGCAGCGCCGCGATCAGGTCCGGCTCGACGACGAACGAGCCGCGCCCGACATTGCAGTAGAACGCGCCCTCGCGCATCGCGGCGAACGCGGCGGCGTCCATCGTGCCGACCGTGTCCGCGGTCTCCGGCGCCGCCGACACCACCGCGTCGCAACCGGCCAACATCTCGTGCAGGTCGTCCGGGTGGAAGAGCCGGTCGACGTGCTCGGCGGGCACCTGCACCCGCCGCCGGGTCGCATGCACCGTCATCCCGAACGCCTTGGCCCGGCGCGCCAGTTGCGAACCGATCCCGCCGACGCCGATCAGCCCCAACGTGCCGCCTTGGATCGACCCGCCGAAGGTCGGCTGCCAGCGCCGCGCGCGCTGGAGCGCGTCCAGGTCGCGATGCCGCTTGACGAAGGCGAGCAGCCGGGCGAAGACGAACTCGGCGATCGGCGCGCCGTTCACGCCCGCCGCCGTGGTCAGCCGGATGCGCTCGCTCGGCAGCCCGGCCGAGAGCAGTTGCCCGTTGCCCGCCGCACAACTCTGGACCCAGCGCAACCTCGGCGCCAAATCCGCCACGTCGAACGGCAGATCGGCCACCAGGACGATCTCGGCCCGGGCCAGCAGGTCGCGCTGCTCGGCGGTCAACACCGGTGCCAGGTCGCGCAGTTCCGGCCGGTCCGCCGCGCCCGGCCGGCCGCGTGCGGTGCGCAGCCCCTCGGGCTCGACGTAACGGCAGTCCACGATCTCCAGCCGGGGATCGAGGGCCCGCACCGCGTCCAGGTCGGCCGCGAGCACGTGCGCGGGACGGATGTCCCACCCGGCCGGGTACATGATGCCGACGACGATGGGCGCCGCCTCGGGGGCGTCGGGGGCCGGCCCGCGGCTTTCGGACGCGTCGATCACGCGGTGGTCCTCCGGTCCTTCAGTACGCCGAGGGTGTGGGTGGCGGCGTGGGTCTTCGCCAGATACTCCGGCGCGGCGGCGGTGTCGACGAACCAGCCGGTCGGGCACATGGTCAGGATCTCCACGAACGAGAAGCCGTCGCCGCGCAGTTGGGTGCGGAACGCGTTCTTGATCATCCGGGCGGTCCGGGTGATGTTGACGATGTCGTCGACCGCGCCGCGGGCGACGTACGCGGCGCCGTCGAGCCCGGCGATCAGGTCGGCGAGCCGGATCGGATAGCCGTGCTGGGCCGCATCGCGCCCGCCGAGGGTGTTCTTCGTGCGCTGTCCCAGCACGGTCGTGGCGGTCATGTGCCCACCGGTCTCGCCGAACACGCCGTTGTTGAGCATGAAGCAGGTGACGTTCTCGCCGCGTGCCGCCGTGTGCAGCACCTCCTGGAGGCCCTCGTCGACCATGTCTCCGTCGCCCTGCACGGTGAACACGAGGGTGTCCGGCCGGCAACGTTTGACGCCGGTCGCCAGGGACGGGGCCCGGCCGTGCAGGGCCTGGAGCACCTCGATGTCGAGGTTGTTGGAGTAGGCCGTGTAGCAGCCGATCCCGAACACCGCGATCGCCTTGGTGACCCGGTCGACCTCCTGCACCTGCTCGACCATCGAGCGCATCGCGATCGGTTCGCCGCAGCCCGGACACAGGTGGTGCGCGCCGACGTCGATCAGGTCGGGGGTGAAGTCGTGCACGAGCCGGGCACCGCAGGTGGGCGCGGCGGCCGTGGTGGTCAGGACGGGCAACTCGCGGCGCCCGGCGGGCTGCGGGCCGGACGGGCTCGCCGCCGGCGTTCCGGCGCTCATCGCGGATCCCGCCGGGTTTCGCCGACCGGACCGGCCCCGGCCGCCGGAGCGCCCGTCGACCCCTCGTCGACCGGACCGAACGCGGCCTCGATCCGGCGCCGCATCGCGCCGACGTCGAGATCGGGCGCGATGCCGAAGCCGGACGGATCCAGGCTGAGTCGGCCGATGAAGCGCACCGGCGTCGCGCCGAGCACGGCCAGGCGTACGTCGTCCACCATCTGTCCTCCGCTGTTCTCGTACACGGCCACCACCCGCGCGCCCGTCGCCGCGGCGCGCACGATCTCGCTCGGGAACGGCACCAGCGTGATCGGCCGTACGTAGCCGACCCGCAGGCCCAGCGCCCGCAGGTCGCGGACGGCCTGGCGCACGTACAGCGCCGGCGTTCCGTACGCGACCACCACCACCTCGGCATCGGCCAGGAAGCCGGTCTCCGCGCGGGGTTCGGTCTCGGCGACCATGCGCTCCATCGCGGCGCCGTGCCGGGTGTAGAACTCGGCCAGGTCGTAGCCGGCGTCGCTGCGATCGCCGGCGTACCGCTGCTTGCGGTCGGACAGCGGCGAGACGAGCCTGGCCGCGCCGGTACCGCCGGTCGAGCCGTCCAGGGCCCAGTCCCGCGGGGGCAGCGGGCCGAAGTCGCGCGGCCGGACGTCGACCGAGACGTGCGTGTGGGCCAGGTAGTAGTCGCCCATCACCAATACCGGACTGCGCCGGAACTCGGCCAGGTGGAAGGCGTATTGGGTCAACTCGACCGCCTCGCGCACATCGCACGGCGCGAGCACCAGGTGCCGGTAGTCGCCGTGCCCGCCACCGCGCGTGGCCTGAAAGTAGTCGCCCTGCGCGCGGGCCATGTTCAGCACCACGAGCGGCAACCGCGCGTACACGATCTCGGCCAGCGACTCCTGCATCAGCGACAGGCCCTGCCCGGTCGACCCGGTCGCGGCCGGTGTGCCGGTGGCGGCGGCGCCCCACGCCATCCCGACCGCCTCCAACTCGCTCTCCGCGTTGACGCAGACCCCGCCGACCTCGGGCAGCCGGGCGGCCATGTGTTCGAGCACCTCGGTGAACGGCGTCATCGGATAGCCGGCGAAGAACCGGCAACCGGCCGCGATCATCGCCTCGCCGATGGCGGCCGAGCCGGGCAGTACGGGTGGCCGAGAACCGGTCGGATTCATCCGCGGGTGCCTCCGGTTTCGTCGCGGGGTTCGTCGTAGCGATAGACCTGGAAGACGAAGTCGGGGCAGATCGCCGAACACGCCTTGCAGGCGATGCACCCCGGCAGCAGTTGCGGATAGCGGTAGCCGCGGTCGTTGACGTCCTCGACGGTCATCCGCAACACGCCCGCGGGGCACGCGTCGATGCACAGGTCGCAGCCCTTGCAGGCGTCGACGTCGATGACGAGGGTGCCCTTGCT
Source organism: Embleya sp. NPDC059213 (assembly GCF_042754445.1). Taxonomy (NCBI): domain Bacteria; kingdom Bacillati; phylum Actinomycetota; class Actinomycetes; order Kitasatosporales; family Streptomycetaceae; genus Embleya; species Embleya sp. NPDC059213. The sequence continues at coordinate 6,202 of NZ_JBHZAV010000136.1, read as the reverse complement.
GAGCACCGGCTCCTCGGGCCCCGGGTTCGACCCGCGCGCGGTCATGCGTGCACCGGCCAGGCCCGCAGCGCCGGTCCGGCGTGCGCGTGGCCCGTGCGCAGCGCGCCGCGGATGCCTTCGACGTGCTGCCTCCGGTACGGCGGCAACACCCGGTCGGCCTCGGCCAGCAGCGTGTCCAGGCCGGCCACCGCGGTGGCCGCGGCGTACGCGCCGAGCGCGATCATCGTCACCGCCGAGGTGTTGCCGCTGCTCGCGGCCAACTCCGAGGCGGGGACCGGGACCAGCCGGCCGACGGTGGGCGTGTCGACCGGATCGCACAGGCTCGTGTTGAGCACGAGCAGGCCGTCGTCGTGCAGCCGCGAGTAGACGCCGCTCGCGTGTGCGGGGTGCAGGACCAGGGCGGACCAGGCCGAGCCGATCGTCGGCGGGCTCTCGATCGGGTCGTCGCCCAGGACCAGCGTGGTGTCCGAGTTGCCGCCGCGCATCATGCCGCCGTACGACCCGAAGTACATCGCGTGCCGGCCCTCGGCCACCGCGGCGGCGGCCAACAGCGCGGTGGCGAGTTGGATGCCCTGGCCGCCGATCCCGGTCAGTAGAACCTCACGCTGCATGGAGACCCCTTCGCGACCGGCCGGGCGGCTCGGCACAGTGCAGGTACGGATGGCCCAGAACGTTGTTCCGGATAGTAGGATGCGGCGTTCCGACAAACAAGAGCAGCGCGGATCGAAGGTGGGGATCGCCGGTGGACGGGATCGAAGCGGCGGCGAACTCCGCCGGTCTGATGGGCAATGCGGTCCGCCGACCGCTGGCGGCGCGCTGGGCGGTGTACGAGGAGGAGGTCCGGCGGCTGGTCGACGCGACCTACCGGGTGGTCGAGCGCACCGGCAGCCTGGATCCGACGATGCGCGACATCATGCGCGAGTCCGGGTTGTCGAATCAGGCGTTCTACCGGCACTTCCGATCCAAGGACGAATTGCTCGTCGCATTGCTCGACGACGGCCGGCGGCGGATGGCCGACTACCTGGACCGCCGGATGTCGGCCGCCCCCGACGCCTCGGGCAAGGTCGCGGCCTGGATCGAGGGGGTCCTCGCGCAGGCCGGCGATCCGGTCGCCGCCGCGCGTACCCGCCCGTTCGTCGCGCACCAGGACCGGCTGGCCGACCTGTTTCCCGCCGAACAACGCGACTCGGTGGAGGCGATGGTCCGCCCGCTGCGCGAGGTTCTGGCCGCGGCGCCGACCCGGGAACCGGCGGCGGACGCGCTCGCGGTCTACCGGCTGACCCTGGCCACGCTGCACGACCACCTGCGCGCCGGCACGGCGGTGACGCCGGACGACGCGGCGCACACGGTGCGGTTCGCGTTGGCGGGGGTGGGTCTGGCGGGCGGGTGAATCGGTGCGTGCGTCGGGTCGGTGGCGGACGTACCGGAACTCGGCGAGGCGCCGGAACACCGGGGCGCGGCACGGGGTTTCGGCGGGGATTCGCCACAACAACCCCCGGAACGAACGTAATCGATCCGATTTCCGGATCGTTAACGTCGTGTTCGTTAGTCCTTTCGGGTGTTGGGGCCGAATGGGGCTTCGGGGCCGGGCCCGGTGCGGTAGACAGGGGGACATGCCTCTGAAGACGCGTGCCGCCCGGGTCGGCTCGATGGATGTGAACCGCATGGCCCCGGTGGAGTTGCGGGTGTTCGCACTGTTCGCCGCGGCGGCCGCGGCGGGGCAGAGCATCACCATCCGCGAGGTCGCCGGGCTGGCCGGCCCCAACGGCCGCACGATCGGCTCGCGCAGCGCGATGAGCATCGCCGGCGACCTGGTCGACAGCGGCCTGTTGGCCCTGTCCCCGCCCCTGGGCGTGGTCGGCCTGGACGGGCCCATCCAGGTGTCCGTGGCCGGCCGGGACACCGCGGAGCCCGCACCCGCGCTGCCGCGCCCCGCCTCGCCGCTGTTGCCCGAGCTGCGCGAGCCGACCGCACCGGTCGCCGCGCCGGCCGCCGCCCCGCCGACCCGCGGCGCGCGCACCGCGCCCGAGCCGGGGTCGTCGAAGGAGGCCCGCCGGCCGCGCGAGCCCAAGCTGCCCAAGGGCGGCGAGCAGGCCGGCCTCAAGCGCTTCGGCGTGCTCACCGTGCCACCCGGCCTGCCGGAGCCGCTGCTCACCGAACTCACCTCGATCGTCGAGGGGTTCCGCGCGCACCAGGCGGGCGGGGTCGCCGACCTGACCGTCGTCGCGGAGTTGACCAAACGCAAGGCGGCCGCACTCACCCTGTGGGCCGACGCGCCCTATCCGCTGGGCACCGGCCTGGTCCGGGCCGAGGCCGACCGGGCCCACCGGGCGTACGAGACCACCCTCCAGCAGTTGGCCCAGCAGCGCGGCATCCCGTGGGAAAGCGCCCGTCCGGGCGCGGAGCCCGGTGGGCACTGGGCGGTGAGCGGCCTCGGCGAGCCGGTGCGCGGCGCGCTCACCTACATCGGCCGGACCGCCCCCGGCACCGCGCCGGTCGCCCGACTGCTCGCGCTGGTCTGCCTGTTGCGCGGGGTGGGTTCCGGCGTGGCCAACCTGACCGGGCCGGACCTGCGCGGCGTGTGCGGCAAGGAGGCCGAACTCGCGGTCGGCGAGCTGACCGCGTCCGGCTGGCTCACCGTCGATGTCGAGGACCTGCTGGCGACCGAGGAGGACCCGGTCGGGTGCGGTGTCCCCGGCGCCGAGGGCTTCGCCCTGGGCAAGCTGCCCAGGACCCGGTCCTCGGGTTGGGTGGCCCGGCTGATCTCGCACAAGAAGCTGCGCAAGCAACCCGCGCACGTACGGCTGGCCGCACTCGGCATCACCTCCCACTCGGACGCGAACGGCGAGGCCCGGGTGGAGGTCGCCTTCCTCACCGACCTCACCGCGACCGCGGCCGACCGGGTGACGACCGCCGCCGAGACCCTCGTCACGGACGGCTGGCTGACCGAGGCCCGGATCGAGGAAGGCGAGTTGCGCGCCCGAATCGCCCCGGACGCACTGATCTACGTCGAAGCCCTGCGCACGAACACCCCCGTACAGACCCTCCAGGCAGCGGCCAAGGCCGCAGCCGCCGCCACTCCGGATGCGGCGCCGGCCTAGCCCCACCCCCCGCTCCTCGACCGACGAGGTCCCGGCCCACCGGCTGTGGCCTCGTCGTTCGCTGTGACCGACGCGGGCCGCACCGGCATCCGCCGAATTCCGGACATCCGGCCGTGGCCGCGAGGTACCGTCTGTGCCCTATCGGGTTCCGGCGCCGGGGGCAGCGATGGAACGACACGTGTGTCGGGCGGCGGGCACGCAGACGTTTTCGGAGCTGATCCGAAATCCGAAGCGAATGCTCGAACTGCTCACCGGAGACACCTCGGCCCGCGCCGAGGCGGACCTCGCCGCCTGGAACGCCGGAGAGGCACGCGCCGTCGCCGCGTTCAGTCGCGACGACGGCCGCTTTCGGCAAGGCATGCCGATTCTCGATCCCGCCGCGCCCGCACCGGCGGTGTGGCTGCGGTTTCGAGCCCTCCGCCGACCCGGCGAAGGCGTCGTCCTGGCCGCTCCGTTCCACGTGCACGGGGTGCGACCGGTCGACGGCCCGGGAAGTCACACGATCGACAGGCTCCGGTTTCGCCTGGTGGCCGTGCAGGGCGCCGATCGCCACTGGGAACTCGCCGTCCCCACGGTCGATGTCCCCCCGGTGCGGGCCGCGCTGCACGCGATCGGCTCCGGACCGTAGACACGTTCCCGCCCGCGGTGCCCATCGAGGCAGGCAGACCGGGCCCGGCCGCGTCGCACCCGGACGACCCGGGTACGCAGCGCGACCGTGCCCCGCGCGGTGGCGGAAGTTTGCCTGCCCGTCACCCGTGATCCGCTCCCCGGTCGACGGCGGAGCGATGAACTGCGTTCGTCCGAACCTTCCGCACTTTGGAACACCGCCGCACGCCCGACCCACCGCGGCGCGTGCGAGCGGCTCGGCACACCCGTAGCACCACCTCCGTGCGAACCCCTCGCACGGACACATCCGAAAGGGCACTTCGTGTCGGCCTCCCCCCAGCCTCCCTCCGGCGTGTCCCGCCGCCGCCTGTTCCAGCTCGGCGCGGGCGGCGCGGGACTCGCCGTCGCCGGCTCGCTCCTGCCGCCGTCCGTGCAGCAGGCCCTCGCCTCCCCGCCCCGACGCGGCGGGTTGAAGGCGATCAAGCACGTGGTCGTGCTCGTCCAGGAAAACCGGTCGTTCGACCACTACTACGGCATGCTGCGCGGCGTCCGGGGCTTCGGCGACCACAACGCGATCCGGCTGCGGGACGGGCACACCGTGTTCGAGCAGCCGGGCGGCCCCGCCGGTCGCGTGTTGCCGTTCTCGGTGCGCAAGGCGGCCCAGGAGGCGTCCAAGGACCTCCAGTACATCGGCGACCTCGACCATGGCTGGGACGGCGGCCACAAGGCGTGGAACGACGGCTGGAACGACGGCTGGATCGGCGCCAAGACGCCCGCCACGATGGCCTACTACGACCGCGCCGACCTGCCGTTCCACTACGAGCTGGCGGACACGTTCACGATCTGCGACGCGTACCACTGCGCGCTGCCGTCCTCGACGTCGCCCAACCGCAACTACCTGGTCAGCGGCTACACCGGCTACGAGCCCGGCAGCAGCACCCGGCGCGCGATCGACAACGCCGCCTACTCCGAGGACACCCACGCGGGCTACGCCTGGACCACCTACGCCGAGCAGCTCCAGCGTGCGGGTCGGTCCTGGAAGGTCTACCAGGAGTGGGACAACTACCAGGACAACAACCTGGAGTTCTACGTCTCCTTCAAGCAGGTCGCCCGCAAGGCGCTGGCCGCCGCCGGCGACTTCAAGAGCCTGGACAAGTTCTACGGCAAGCTCCGCAAGCTGCCGGCCGCCGAGCAGGAACCGCTGCTGGCCAAGCTGGAGCAGGGCGTCGCCGCGCTGCCGGCCGCCGACCGGGAGCTGTACGAGCGGGGTCTGCGTCGCGGCCGGCCGCACTCGCTGGCGGACTCGCTGCGCGCCGACATCGCGGCGGGCACCCTGCCCGAGGTGTCCTACCTGGTGCCCTCGGCGGCCGACTCCGAGCACCCGGGCGCGTCCTCGCCCGCCGCCAGCGCGACACTCACCTACCAGGTGCTCGACGCGATCGCCTCGAACCGGGAGATCTGGGACTCGACCGTCGTCCTGCTGACGTTCGACGAGAACGACGGCTTCTTCGACCACGTGCCGGCGCCGTGCCCGCCGGAAGGGGTCCAGGACGAGTACTACAACGGCCTGCCGATCGGGTTCGGCGCCCGCGTGCCGATGATGGTGGTGTCGCCGTGGACCGTGGGCGGCTACGTCTCCTCGGAGATCTTCGACCACACCTCGGTCACCCGGTTCCTGGAGACCTGGACGGGGGTGCGCGCGCCGGACATCAGCGAGTGGCGACGGACCGTCTCCGGTGACCTGACCGGCGTCTTCGACTTCGATCGGGCCCGCCGCTCGCACGTACCGCCGCGCCCGGCCCCGGCCCCGGCGTTCACCTCGCGCTGGCGGCCCACGCCGCCCGCCGACCAGAAGTTGCCCGAGCCCGAGCGCGGTCGCCGCCCGGCTCGCCCGCTGCCGTACCAGCCGGACGCGTCCGCCCGGCTGGACGCGGGGAAGCGCACGCTGACGCTCGACCTCGCCAACGGCGGGCAGTCCAGCGTGCATCTCCAGTTGTTCCCGTACACGGGCGACCTGCCCAAGCCCAAGCACTACGACGTGCGCGGGCGGCGCTCGGAGACGATCGCGCTCAAGGGCGACCGCTACGACCTGACGCTGGTGGGCCCGAACGGCTTCCGCCGCGAGTTCGCCGGCGCCACCGCGACGGCGGGCGTCGAGGTCACCTCGCGGATCCGGGGCACGGGCCGGGTGCTGGATCTGGAACTGGCCAACCACGGCCGCCAGTCGGTGACCTTCAAGCTCACCCCGAACGCCTACGGTCAGGGCTGCTCCGACCGTGAGCGTACGATCACCCTGAAGCCGGGTCGGGACCGTACGGTGCACTGGTCGACGGGTTCGGCCGACGGCTGGTACGACGTCACGGTGACGATCGAGGGCTCCGACGGCTTCAGCCGACGCCTGGCCGGCCACATCGAAAACGGCCGGGAGAGCGTCAGCGGCTGACCGACGGGTCGCGGCGGGGCCCCGCACCAGCGCGCACGTCCCGGCGTCTTCC
>NZ_JBHZAV010000135.1:0-25856 GCF_042754445.1 Embleya sp. NPDC059213 | reverse complement strand
GTTTCCGGGCGGCCGGTGCCGCGCCTCGCGCGGCACCGGATCTCAGGCGCGCGCGGCCGGCTTGTGGCCGTACTTGGCCGAGATCGCCTTGGCGGTGTCGCTGTCCGGGCCGGGCTCCGGCACGAAGATCGCCTCGCGGTAGTACCGCAATTCCTCGATGCTCTCGTGGATGTCGGCCAACGCGCGGTGGTTGCCGGCCTTCGGCGGGCTCTGGAAGTAGACCCGCGGATACCAGCGGCGGGCCAGTTCCTTGATCGAGGAGACGTCGATCACCCGGTAGTGCAGGAAGGCTTCCAGGTCGAGCATGTCCCGGGCCAGGAAGCCCCGGTCGGTGCCGATCGAGTTGCCGCACAGCGGTGCCTTGCGGCCGTCCGGGACGTGCTTCTTGATGTAGGCGAGCACCTCGGCCTCGGCCTCGGCGAGGCTGACGCCCGCCTCCAGCTCCTCCAGCAGACCTGAAGCGGTGTGCATTTTGCGCACCACATCGGGCATGCCGGCCAGCGCCTCGGCGGGCGGGCGGATCACGACGTCGACACCGTCGCCCAGGATGTTCAGCTCGGAGTCGGTGACGAGGGCCGCCACCTCCACCAACGCGTCCCGGGACAGGTCGAGTCCGGTCATCTCACAGTCGATCCAGACCAAGCGGTCGTTCATAGGGTCACCCTACGGCCCGGGCACATGCCTCCTCTTCTCCGGTCTCCTCCGGACTGCGGGTGCGGAAGGTCTCCCGGTAGGAGGCCGGCGGGACACCCAGTTGTTTGCGGAAGTGGCCGCGCAGCGCCACCGGCGAGCGGAATCCGCAGCGCCGGGCGATCTCCTCGACCTGGAGATCGGTGGTCTCCAGCAGCCGTTGGGCCTGGAGTACTCGTTGGGTGAGCAGCCATTGCAGCGGGGCGCTGCCGGTGAGCGTGCGAAAGCGTCGATCGAAGGTGCGCCGACTCATGTACGCGCGGGTCGCCAACTGCTCGATGTCGAAGCGGTCGGCGAGGTTCTCCAGCGCCCACGAGATGACGGTGGCCAGCGGGTCGCCGCTGATCTCCTCGGGCAGGGTGAGATCCATGTACTGCGCCTGACCGCCGATCCGGTGGGCCGGCACGACCAGTCGGCGGGCGAGCGCGTTGGCCGCGTCCGGGCCGTGGTCGAGGCGGACCAGGTGCAGGCACAGGTCGATGCCCGCCGCGGTGCCGGCGCTGGTGAGGATGTCACCGTCGTCGACGTACAGCTCGCGGGGGTCGACCCGGACCTTGGGGTAGCGCTTGGCCAGCGCGGGCGCGTACATCCAGTGCGTGGTCGCCGGACGGTCGTCGAGCAGGCCGGCCGCGGCGAGCACGAACGCGCCGCCGCACAGGCCGACGATCCGGGCTCCCTCGCGATGCGCCCGGCGCAGCGCCTCCAGCACGGGCGGCGGCGGCATCCGGGACGGCGAGTGCCACGCGGGCACGATCACGGTGCCGGCCCGGGCGAGGGCGTCGAGGCCGTACGGCGCGATCAGTTCGACGCCGCCGGTGGTACGGAGCGGTCCGGGTTCGGCCGCGCATACCAGTAATCGGTAGTTCGGCACGCCGGCGTCGCGTCGATCCACCCCGAACACCGATATCGGGATGGAACTCTCCAGGATCGGCGAGTTGGCGAACAACAACACCGCGATCGTGTCCGGGCGACGCCGACCGAGCAGCGGGCGCTCGCGCCCCGGGGCCAGGACGCCCTCGGCATCGGGGTCGTACTCGCCGTCGAGGTCGAGGTCGCCGGCCAGGTCGCCCTCGCCGTCGATCGAGTCGCTCTCGGGCGGGGCCTCGGACAGCACGGTGGACGCCGCGACGATCACCACCGCGTCCTGATCGCCGGCCGGGACGGCATCGACGCCGTCGATCGTGGTGAGCTCGGCCGGGTGGTCGGCATCGACCACGCGGGCTCGCCCCCGTCGCCGGTCTTTACGGCTGTCGATCCTGCTCATGGCCCCGATCGCCCCCTTCTCCCCTCACGCCCCAGTAGGTCACAGGCGTCACTCACGTAACCCAAGATCGGAACTTACTCTCTCTTACCTTGTCTATGCATGGTGTTCTCTACGTGACGTTAAGTAGATATGCGTGTTTGTGACGGTGGTCACATCACAGAACTTGTCGACAATGACGCGCGCGGTCAGGTCCCGGGCTGCCGGCGGGCCGCGTGCAGCAGGTGCAGGGCCGCCTCGGGCAGCTCCCGACCACGTGGCCAGACCGCCCGCAGGATGCGATCCATGGCGGGCAGATCGGCCATCGGCACGGCCACCAGACGCCCGTCGGCCAGGTCCTCGCGCACCGCGAGATCGGACAACACCGCCGGCGCGGATCCGGCGATCGCGGCCGAGCGCAGCGGTGCCGTGGCACCCAACTCCAGCGCCGGCACGGCCACTCCGTCGTAGGCGGCCAGCGCCCGCTCCAGCGTCTCCCGGGTGCCCGACCCGGCCTCGCGCAGCAGCAGCGGCGTCGCGGCCAACTCGGCCGCGGCGATCGGGCGCCGCCGCCGGGCCCACGGGTGGGTGGGCGCGACCACCACCACGAGCCGGTCCCGGCCCACCGCCGCCGATTGCAGGTCACGCGGCACCCACGGCCCCTCGACGAAGCCGAGGTCCGCCTCGCCCGCCCGCAACGCCTCGATCACATGCAGGCTGTTGGTCACCTGCAGGCCCACATGCACCCCGGGCACCGCCTCGCGCAGCGCGGTCAGCCAGCCGGGCACCAGGTGCTCGGCCACGGTCAGACTCGCCGCGACCCGCAGCCGGTCCTCCTGCCGGGCCTTGAGCGCGGCGGCGCCCTCGACCAGGGCGTGCGCCTGGTCGAGCACTCCACGCGCCCAGTCGGTGATCACCAGGCCCGCCGCGGTGGGCACCGAGCCGGTGGTGCTGCGCTCCAGCAGCCGCACCCCGAGTCGCCGTTCCAGCGTGCGCATCCGGGCGCTGGCCGAGGGCTGGCTGATCCCGAACCGGCGGGCCGCGCTGCCCAGGCTGCCGCTCTCGGTCACCGCGACGAGCAGTTCGAGGGTGTACAGGTCGGGCAGTCGGTCCGAGGGGCGTGCCGGCGAGGTCATAGCCAAACCCTATGACCTACCAGGCAACCGACCGCTACCCGCGCCGACCCGGCGGGTCGAGGGTGGTGATCATGACCTTGACCGTCGCGCGACGCGCTCACCCCGGACCCCGTTCGGCCGCCACGAAGTCGGCGAAGCCGCGATTGTGGCCGGGGCTGCTCGCCGCCGCGCTCGCGGTGGCCGCGGGTTGGGGCGCCCACCGGTTGTGGCCGCAGTTGCCGATGCTCACCGTCACCGTCGCGCTGGGCATCCTCGCCGCGAACGTGCGCGCCCTGCCCGCCGCGACCGCGCCGGGGCTGGGCTTCGCCGGCCGGCGGCTGATGCGCGCCGGCGTCGTGCTGCTCGGCCTCAAGCTCGCGCTCGGCGACATCGTCGGACTCGGGTTCGCGCCGGTGGCCATGGTGGTCGTGGTGGTCGTGGTGACCTTCTTCGGCACCCGGTGGCTGGGGCGGCGGATCGGCCTGCCCGGCGATCAACCGTTGCTGATCGCGACCGGCTTCGCCATCTGCGGCGCCTCCGCCGTCGCCGCGATGAACGGCGTCAGCGACAGCGACGAGGAGGACGTGGCCACCGCGGTCGCCCTGGTCACGCTGTGCGGGAGCCTGGCCATCGTGGTGCTGCCGCTGCTCCAGGCACCGCTGGGCCTGGACGCGGTGCGGTACGGCGGCTGGGTCGGCGCGAGCGTGCACGACGTCGGCCAGGTGGTCGCGGCCGGTGGTGTGGCCGGGTCGGTCGCGCTGCACACCGCGGTGGTGGTCAAGCTGATGCGGGTGCTGTTGCTCGCGCCGATCGTGGTGGGCACCGGCTACGCGATGCGTCGCCGGGCCGCGCGAGCGGGCGACACCGGGCCCGCGGGGGCTCGGCGGCCGGCGCTGATGCCGCTGTTCGTGGTCGGCTTCCTGGCCATGGTGGTCGTGCGCAGCACCGGTCTGCTGCCGGAGTCGGTGCTGGAGGTCGCGGGCACCGTGCAGGACCTGCTGTTGGCCGCCGCGCTGTTCGGCCTGGGCAGCATGGTCGACCTGAGCAAGCTGGTGCGCACCGGCTGGCGGGCGCTGGCCCTGGGCTTCGCGTCCTGGGCGCTGATCGCCGGCGCGGCCTACGGCGGCGTGCTCCTGACCATGTGAGCGGTGCGGCCGGCCTGTCGACGGCCGAGCCGAAGCCGCCGACAGGCACGCGCGTCCGGAAGTACATCGAACCCGCCGACGGCCCGGCGCGTGACGGGCCGTCAGACAGGTTCGACGTCGGCGCCGCGGCGCGGGTCGGCGTGCGGCAGGGTCGGCGTCCAACCTGCGGATCGCCGCCCGTTTCGACGCGGTCGCCCGGACGCACGGTGTCGTGCTGACCAACGCTCGGGCGGGGCCCGGGGTAACGCCCGTTCCCTCCTGCGGCGTCAGCGCGCCCCCTCGAACGGGCGCCGGGGCCGCCCCGCGGCCGGCCGGAACAGACCCCCGACCGGACCGCCGAGCGACCCCGGGGAGGGCCGGGAATCGACTGCGGCCGGATCACAATCACCCACACGGCCGCCCGGGTCTCCCCATTCACGGTGTTGTCCGGCTAATGTGCGTGTCTCGCCGAGGCTTTGTCGGGGGCGCCATCCCCGTGCGTGGTCCGGCGGATCGCATCAAGCCCCGACCGGCACGCGCCGTGGTGTCTTTTTTGTCCGGGAGAACCCCGGCCGACACTTCGAATGTGCGGGTCGGCGCAGTAATCTGGTACAGGAAGCCCCGAGGCGCCCCTCCACAGCAAAGACGCCCGATTCCCATGGCTGCTTTCGAGTTCAGTGACCTTCCGGACGGCACCCCGTTGCTCCGTCCCGACTCCCCTCATCAGCGCGATCCCGCGTTCCAACACCCCGTCGTCGTCGGTTTCGACGGGTCCGAGTCCAGCGAACGTGCCTTGGCGTACGCGTCCGGCATGGCACGCAGACTCGGTGGTGGGCTGGTGATCGTGCACGTGGCCAACCGCATTCCGGCCACCGTGTGGGCCGGCTGCGAGCCACCGGTCTTCATCGACGTGCCGGACAGCCGCTCCGAGGCCCTGGGCCTGGAACTGGCCTGCGCGGACCACCTCAGCGACGTGCCGTGGATCCTGGTCGAGCGCGGGGGTGACATCTGCCACGAGATCGAGGACGTCGCGCGCGAATTCACCGCCGACGCGATCGTGGTCGGCGGGTCCACCGGGCTGGCCAGCCGGATCTTCGGTTCGGTCGCGTGCCGCCTGGTCAAGCACGCCAAACGGCCGGTCGTGGTGATTCCCTGACGTTGCCGCGTGCCCGGTCCGCAGTGTGTCGAACAGGGCGTCGCCGCCTTGCCACCGCTTTTCCGTGCCTTCCCGCACCTTTGCCACCGAAGTGTGATCGAACCTCGAACACATCTGCATTACGTTGGCCGCGGACACGGGGCACGAGGATCGCGAGGCACGAGGTTGGCGGAGTACCGGATCGAGGACCTCGCCCGCGAGGGGGGCACCACCGTACGCAATGTGCGGGCGTACCAGGATCGCGGGCTGCTGCCGCGGCCGAGGCGCCAGGGGCGGGTGTCCCTGTACGACGACGGGCACCTGGGCCGGCTACGGCTGATCGGGCAGTTGCTGGAGCGCGGCTACAGCCTGGTGAGCATCAAGGAGTTGCTCGACGCGTGGGACGGCGGGCGCAGCCTCGGCGGAGTGCTGGGGCTGGTCGCCGAGGCGAGCGGGCCGTGGAGTGACGAGACGCCGGAGCGGATGACCCGGGCCGAGCTGATCGCGATGTTCGGCGGGCTGTCGGATCCGGTCGCACTCGCCGGGGCGGTGCGGTTGGGCCTGCTCGAACCCGAGGACGACTCGCTGACCGTGTTCCGGGTGCCCAGTCCGCGCGAGCTCGCGGTGGGCGCCGAATTGCACGCGGCCGGCGTACCGGTGACGGCGGTCACCGAGCAGTTGCGGATGTTGCGGGCGGCCATGGAGCACGTGGCCGAGGGGTTCGGGCGGCTGATGGAGTCGCATCTGCTGCCCGCCGACGGCGACGCGGACGAGACGGCGGAGATGATCCGCCGGATGCGACCGCTGGCGCTGCGCGCGGTGGAGGCCGAACTCGCCCGGGCGATGCGCCGCACGGCCGCCCGTCGGCTCGGCGAGGAACTCGGGAAGGTGTTGCGCGAGGAGCCCGAGCCGACCCGGGGCCGGCCGGAGCCGGTCGACGACGAGGAGCCCGCGCTCGATCGGCACCCGTTCATGTCGGACGCGTGGATCGCCGCGGTGTCCCGACTCAGTCGGCTGATCACGCCGGATCCGGAGAAGCGCACGCCGCATCCGGCGATCGTGGACATCGTGGTCAGCGACGTGCCGGATCGGGACGACCCGGCCGAGCTGCACCTGGACTGCTTCCAGGGCCGGGTGCTGGTGCGTCCCGGGTTGTTGCCGGGCCCGGATCTGGTGGTGCACATGGACTACGACACCGCGCGCCGGGTGATCCTGCTCAACGACCGGCACGCGCCGCGCGAGGCACTGGCCGCCGGTCGGATGACCGCGCGCGGTGATCTGTTCGGGCTCACCGTCTTCCGCGAGGCGCTGGCCGGCCTGTCCAACTGGGATCTGGGCGCGGTGTTGCGCGAACTGACCGCGGGCGAGGGTCCGACCGGGTAGGTCCGCCGGGTCAGGCCCGGATGCGGCGCAGCAGGTGTTCCACGTAGTCGCGGAAGAGCGTCGCCATGTCCACGTGTTCGGGGTCGAGCAGCCATTGCAGTTGCAGGCCGTCCATCATCGCGAAGATCTGCGCCGCGATCGCGGCGGGATCGATGTCCGCGCGCAGTTCGCCGGACGCCCGACCGGCCTCCAGCGACGCGGTGACGCCGGTGCGCACCATCGCGTAGCGGTCCTGGGCCCAGCCGTGTGCGGGGTGGTCGGTGGTCACCGCCTCGCCGGTGAGCACGGTGAAGAGCTGGACCAGGCCGGGGATGTTGCGGTTGTGCTCGGCGAGTTCGGTGAGTTTGGCCAGGGCCGCCTCGCCGCCGGGCGGGAGCTCGCCCAGGTCCAGATGTTCCGTGTCCATCCGGTCGCGCAGGTCGAGCACGGCCACCAGCAGTTCCTGCTTGCTGCGGAAGTGGTGCAGCAGGCCGGCCTGGGTCAATTCGGCGCGCTCGGCGATCCGGGCCAGCGAGGTGCCGCGGTAGCCGTTCTCGGCGAATTCCTGGAGCGCGATGTTGAGGATCCGCGTGCGCCGGGCATCGCCGGAGGCGTAGCCGCGACCGCGCGGTCTCGCCGGGGCGGCCCGGGTGCGGGTCGGCGGGTTGGCGGGGGTGTCGTCCGGTCGTGCGTCCATGTGGTCATCCTGCCGTGTCCCGGCGACGATCCGCCGAGGGGTATGTCACGTCCGGATAACAAAGCTACCGTGCCATAGGTTTTTGTGGTTACCGTACGAGCGGATCCTCCGGCGGACTCGATCGGCGGGTCGCCCGGACCACGGGTCCGATCAGGCACGCGAGCGGAAGGCGAACCATGGCGTCTCACCCCACACCCACCGGCAACGAGGCCACCGAGGACGAGCTGCGCGACCTGGTGGCGCGGCTGACCCTGGAGGAGAAGCTCTCGCTGATCGTCGGCGAGGACTTCTGGTCGCTTCCCGAGATCCCGAGCATCGGCCTGCGCAAGCTGCGCGTCTCGGACGGCCCGGTCGGCGTCCGCGGTGTCACCTGGGACGAGCGCGAGACCTCGCTGCTGTTCCCCAGCCCCACGGCGCTCGCCGCCGCCTGGGACCCCGAGGTCACCCGCCGGGCCGGTTTCGTCATGGGCGCGCAGACCCGGGACAAGGACATCCACGTCCTGCTGGCGCCGACCGTGAACCTGCACCGCAGCCCGCTGGGCGGTCGGCACTTCGAGTGCTACTCCGAGGACCCGCTGCTGACCGCGCGGATCGCGACCGCCTTCATCGAGGGCGTGCAGTCCGCCGGTGTCGGGGCCACGATCAAGCACTTCGTCGGCAACGAGACCGAGGACGACCGGATGTCCTACGACTCGCGGATCGACGAGCGCTCGCTGCGCGAGGTCTATCTGGTGCCGTTCGAGGAGGCCGTGCGCACCGGTCGGGTCTGGCTGGTGATGAGTGCGTACAACCGGGTCAACGGCGAGACGATGACCGAGAACTCGCGCCTGGTCGTCGACGTGCTCAAGGACGAGTGGGGCTTCGACGGGGTGGTGATCTCGGACTGGATGGCGGTTCGCTCCACCGAGGCCGCCGCCGCGGGCGGCACCGACGTCGCGATGCCCGGCCCCTCCGAGGTGTGGGGCGCGCCGCTGCTGGCCGCCGTGCGCGAGGGTCGGGTCGCCGAATCGCTGATCGACGAGCGGGTCACCCGGGTCCTGCGGCTGGCCGCCCGGGTGGGCGTGCTGGGCGACCGCACCCCGGCCACGACCACGACCCCCGCGGACGCGGTGGCCACGCTGCGCGCGATCTCGGCGCAGGCGATGGTGCTGCTCGGCAACGACGGCGCGCTCCCGCTCGACCCCGCGGCGCTGTCCCGGGTCGCGCTGATCGGCCCGAACGCGTTGCGGCTGTCGGCGCAGGGTGGCGGCAGTGCGCACGTGAACCCCGAGCACGTGGTCTCGATCCCCGAGGGCCTGCGGGCCGCACTCGGCGAGAACGTCGAACTGACGGTCACCGAGGGCGCGTTCACCCACCGGGCGCTGGCCGACCTGGACCTGGGGACGGCCGCCGACCCGGAGACCGGCGAGCCGGGCCTGCGGGCCGAATTCCTCGACGCGGCAGGCACCGTGCTCTCCTCCGAGCACCGGCTGGGCTCGAACCTGATGTTCTGGCCGGACAACATTCCCGCCGGGGCGGCGGTGATCCGGCTGCGTACGACGATCACCCCGGCCGAATCCGGGACCAACATCCTGGACGTGCGCGGCGCGGGCCGGTTCGAGGTCGGCATCGACGGTGCGACCCGCACCGTGGACATGACGCCGCCCGAGGGCACCGACGTGATCGAGATGATCATGCGTCCCGAGGCCACCCGCATCGAGATCGAGGCGACGGCCGGCACGCCGATCGGGATCCGGGTCGACTTCAGCCAGGGCGAGCAGTTCTACATGGCCGCGCTCGGTCTGGGCTGGGCGAACCCGCGCCGGTCCGAGGAGGCCGAGTTGGCGGCCGCGGTCGAGGCGGCGCGCGCCGCCGATGTCGCCGTGGTCGTGGTCGGCACCACCGACGACATCGAGTCGGAGGGCTTCGACCGCGCGAACCTGGCGCTGCCGGGCCGCTCCGACGAGCTGGTCCGCCGGGTCGCGGCGGTCAACCCGAGGACCGTCGTGGTGGTCAACGCGGGTTCGCCCGTGCTGATGCCGTGGCGGGACGAGGTGGCCGCCGTGTTGTGGGCGTGGTTGCCCGGCCAGGAGGGCGGCGCGGCGCTGGGCGACGTGCTCACCGGCGTGGTGGAGCCGGGTGGCCGGCTGCCCACGACCTACCCGGCGGCCGAGGCCGACGTGCCGGTCTACTCCACGGCCCGGGTGAA
Source organism: Embleya sp. NPDC059213 (assembly GCF_042754445.1). NCBI lineage: Bacteria > Bacillati > Actinomycetota > Actinomycetes > Kitasatosporales > Streptomycetaceae > Embleya > Embleya sp. NPDC059213. The sequence continues at coordinate 16,305 of NZ_JBHZAV010000135.1, read as the reverse complement.
CGACGACGAGCACCACTACGCGGTGCAGTCCAGCAACATCGGCTACCGCGCCTGGGCCCTGGGCGAGGCGGCGCCGGCGTACCCGTTCGGGCACGGCCTGGGCTACACGACCTGGGCCTACCGGGAGGTCGCGGTCAAGGGCGACGCGAGCGGGGTGCGGGTGGAGATCACCGTGGCCAACACCGGCGAGCGGGCGGGCCGCGAGGTGGTGCAGGTCTACCTGGAGACCGCGGACGGCACGCTGATGGGCCGGGCGGAGCCGATCCGCCTGGTCGGCTTCGCCGCGATCGACGCCGAGGCGGGCGCGCAGGTCACCACCGTCGTGGAGATCGACGCACGCACACTGGCCCGGTGGGACGAGCAGCGCGCGGCGTGGACCACCACGCCGGGCACCTACACGCTGCGCGTCGGCCGTTCCCTGGGCGACCTGCGGCTGAGCGCGGATCTCGCGCTCTGACCGAAAGCGCGGCCGCGTCGGGCCGGGGAGTCACGGCCCCGCCCGGTGCGGCCGTTCGCACGCCCGCCCTCGGGTGGGTCCGGGCGCGGCACGCGCCCCGTGCCGGCCGGCCGAGCGCCCGACCCGCCGCCGAGCGTCAGCAGCGCTGACCGAAGGCCGGGTTGATGACGCCCACCAGGTCGGCCGTGTTGCCGCAGAGGCCGCCCGCCGCGTCGATCGGGTGCGCCCGGACCGTGCGCGTCTCGGTGCCGGCCGGTGCGGCGAGCGCCATGGTCGCGCCGACGACGGGGGTCGCGATGACGGTCGTGCTGACCAACAGGCCGCGGACAATGCGCTGCATGGGGACGGTTCCCTGTCTCGATGCGGACGGTCTCGAACGCCCAGGGGGCGCGAATCGCCAACGCGGCGAACCGCCGGAAGGACACGGGGATTGGGCCGAACGGAAGGGCCGCCCGGCTCCTCCCGACGGGTGCGCGGGTCGGCGTCCCACCTTCGAGGGATCGGACCCGGCCAAAATGCGGTGCCACGCGCGTCGCAGCCTTAGCGTGTCGGCCATGCAGCTCCGCATCGGTACCCGGTCCTCCCCCATGGCCCTCGCCCAGGCTCGGCTCGTCGCCTCCCTGTTGCCCCGGCATCCGCACGAACCCGTCGTCGTCCCGATGTCCACCAGCGGCGACCGCTGGGGCGGCAGCCTCGCCGAACTCGGCGGCAAGGGCGCGTTCGTCAAGGAACTCGACCGCGCACAGCTCGACGGGGAGGTGGACCTGGTCGTGCACTGCCTCAAGGACATGCCCGGCGACGTGCCGCTGCCCGACGGTCTCGCCGTGGCCGCCTACCTGCCCCGGGACGACGTGCACGACTGCGTGGTCGGCGCGCGGTTGGCCGAGCTGCCGCCCGGCGCCCGGGTGGGCACCAGTTCGGTCCGGCGCGCCGCGCAACTGCGGCGCAGCCACCCTCGGTTGACCCCGCTGCCGGTCCGCGGCTCGGCGAACACCCGGCTGGCCAAGCTCGACGCGGGCGAGTTCGACGCGCTGATCCTGGCCGTCGCGGGCCTGGAACGCATCGGCGAAGGACGGCGCATCACCCAGATCCTGACCACCGGTCAGATGTTGCCCGCGGTCGGCGCCGGCGTGCTGGCCCTCCAGTGCCGCAGCGACGATCCGAGCGTCCTGGCCGCCGCGCGGGCCCTGGACGACGCGCCCACCCGGGCCTGTGTCGAGGCCGAGCGGGCCCTGCTGCGCGAGCTGCGCGGCCACTGCCACAGCCCGATCGCCGCCTACTGCACGAACACCGAGGCCGGCCTGATACTGCACGCGGCGGTGTACTCCCCCGACGGCGCACGGCTGCTGGAGGCCACCGACCACGGGGGCGAGCCGGACAAGCTCGGCGTCGTCGTGGCCGGCGACCTGCTGGCCCGGGGTGCCCGCGCGCTGATCGACGCGATCCCGCACTGAGCGCGGGCCCTCCCGGGCCGCGATCGCTCGCGGCCCGGGAGGGCCCGTTCACGCCGGTCGGTCGCGCCCCCGGGCGACTCGGCCGGCGTCGGGTGCGCTCAGGTGTTCAGGCACCTCTGCACGGTGGTCTGCAACTCGGACGGCAGCTTGTTGGTCCGCGCGTACTCCTGGTCGAACGCGTTCATCTGGGCCTGGCTGTACTTGCCCTGGAGTTCGGTCAGCGCGCAGTTGCAGTACTTCGTGTTGTTGTTCGACGTGCTCAGGCACCCGTTGAGGAAGTTCGTCGAGTAGAGCGAGCTCCAGTCGCCGCGGCCCGCCCCGGTCGAGGTCGGCGAGGCCGGCGCCGTGGTGCGCGGGCGCGACGTGGTCGGGCGCTCGGTGGCGGGCGGCGCCGGCGTGTCGTCGTCGGTGGCCCGGCTCGTCGGGGTCTTCCCCGTCGGCGTGGCGTCCGAGCTCGCACCGGTGGTCTTCGGGGCCCCCAGACCCCCGAAACCGCTGTCCCCGTCGCTCCCACACGCCCCGACCGCGCAGGTCAACATCACCGCGATCAGCCCGACTTTGATGGTGCGCATACAGTCCCCCTAAAACGATGTTGGTCGAGACCCTCCTCCCCGGACTTCACCGGTCACAAGGGGATCTTTTCGGCCATTGCGTAATGGTTACGTCGCCGCAACCGTTACGACATCGGGGGGCTTCGCGCCATCGAGGCCGCGGGCTTCGCCCGGGCTTACCTCTCGACAAACATGAGCAAACCGGGCACCAACGTGCCGATCGTCACATTCCATGGCGTTTATTGATCGAATCTGTTCACTATGGATGAGTTGCCTCCCGTCGGACGGCAGAAAGGAACGGCACACCATGACCTTGACGCCCGAGCACGTGGCCGCGCTGCGCGGCCTTGCCGCCGATGTCTCGGCCCTCGGCGCCGACGGCGCCCAGCGGCACCCCGCCTTCGCCGGTTCCGCCGGTTCGATCGCCGACCGCGCGGACGCGCTCGCGAGCGACGCGCCGCCGTTCCACAAGGTCGCCCTGCGCCGGATCGGCGACGCGATGCGCGCGTGCGCCGAATCGCGCGAGGCGGGCGACACCACCCGGGTGGCCACCACCCAGCGCACCGCCGCGCACCTGGCCGACCGGCTCGTGCACGCGCTCGACCGCTACGCCTCGGCCTCGCCGACCGCGACCCCGGCCACCTGCACCCGCTGCAACGAGCCCTACATCGCCCAGCTCATCCCCACCCAGCGGCGCTACCTGTCGCGCATCGACGCCCCCGTGTCCGGCCACGTGTTCAACGCGGCCGGCACCACCTACGTGGTCGAGCGGCACGTGTTGTGCCCGCTCCAGGACGTGGCCGGCCTGTCCGACCTGCCCGAGTTCGAGAACCTGGACGATCTCGACAACGCCTGAGCCCCACCCGCCCGGACCGCGCCGGGCACGCACGAACGAGGCCGGATCCCCGCGGGGGCCCGGCCTCAGTCGTCGCCGTGATCCTTCTTGTCCTTCTTCAGCCGGCGCAGGTACTCACGCGTCCACCCGGTCACCTTGACCACCTCGGACTGTTTGACCCCGGCGGCTATCGCCCGCACCGCCGCCCGTTTGAGCTCCTGACGCGCCTCTTCGTGAGCCTTCTCGGTCCTTCGATACGCCTTCGCGGCCCGGACCAGGCCCTCTCCGGCGGAATCGGGGTGCTGATCGACATCCTTGTGATCCACCCCGTCAGGATGCCATATGGGTCGCCACCTCCGTAGGCCAACACAGTTGACATTTCTTCATACAAGAAGGAAACTGGGGACCGAACCAAAGGTGAACGGAAGGTTAACGTCACCAGTCTCGGAGGAACGACATGCTGAAGACCCTCACCGCCCCGGCCATGTGCACCCGCTGTGGCGAGCCGTACATCGCGGCACTCAGCCCGCGCTCGCTCGTCACCGTCCAGACTCCCGCGTTCCGCGCGCCGGAGATCGTCGGCGGCCGGCTGATGACCATCGACGACACCGTCTGCCTGGTCGAGCGGCACGCCCCCTGCACGGGTCCGGGCAACTACCGCTGATCCTCGGCGGCACCTGCCAACACGGCCGCCAGCATCCCCAGCGTCGACCAGTCGACGCGCCCGCAGCGCAGCAGTTCGCCGTACGTCGTGATCTCGACGTGAGTGCGTTCCCCGTCCCCGGCCACACCATGTGGGCCGGGGTCGCTGCGTAGTACGGCCAGTTCCGCCTCGGTCAGTTCGGCCGAGTAGACGTGCGCGTGATGCGCCGTCAGGGTGCCGGCCAGTTGCCGCGAGCCGTGCGCACGCAACCGCTCGGGCGACAGTGCCAGACCGGTCTCCTGGACCACCTCGGCGCACCCGTCCGCCGCCGTGCGCCCGCTCCCGCCCGGCAGTTCGTGGACGAAGCCGTCCGCGGTACGCGCCGCCGACCGGAACTCGCGCACCAACACCACGGTGCTCGCCGCGAGCGGCTCGGCGCGCCGGTAGAGCACCACCGCGGCCACGTCCGGCCGGCCGAGCACCACCTCGGCGTCCTTGACCCGGCCGGCCTCGGCGGCGATCGCCACCCGCACCCGCGCCGCCCACAACCAGGTGTCCGCGCCGTTGCGCCACACCCACGCGATCCGGCCGCCGAGCAGCGTGTTGCCCGCCGCCCGCTGGGCCGCGTACCAATCCTCGAAGGCCCGGGTCAGCCACACGTTCAGCGGGATGTCCCGCTCGCCGTCCGTGCGCGGCGCGCCGACTCCGAGCCCCTCCAGCACGGTGTCCACCGTCTCGGGCAGCGTGTCGCGAACCGGCACGTCGTGGCCGAGCGCGTAGGCCCGCTGATAACGCACCTGCGGTGCGTCCGGCGGGGTGCCCAGCACCGCGCGACCCGAGTCCTTGAGCCATCCCCACTCGTCGTTGGTGGTCAGCCCGGGCAGATCGCGCAGATCGCGCGGGATCCAGAACAACACCCGGTCGCTGCGGTCCAGGTTGCGCAACTCCCAGTCCCGCTGCACCCGATGCGTGGGCCAGGACCGCCCCACGCCGGGCTCGGGCACGAACACCACCAACCGGCCCGGCCCGCGCCACCGCTCCCGAAGCAGCTTCAGCGCCGCCGGACGCCAGGAGGCCACGTGCGCCGCCCGGGGGGTGGGCCCGGCCAGGAAGACGCTCGCGTCCCATGCCGTCGGGGGCTCGTCGGGCGAGTTCACCACCACGATCTCGGTCATGGCCTCGACAGTAGCGGTCGTCACCGCAGGTGATCGAAGGTCTCGGCGAGCCCCGTGCGGCCGACCCGATCCGCGTCCGAGTGGTGATGTCGCATACCGTTCCCCGCACGCACGCTGCTACGAAAGAATCACATCCATACGGCGCGTACGGGGAGGCGTTTGCGGTGGCTCAGTTGTGGCTTGGCAGCCGATACCGGCTGGACAAGAGGCTGGGCTCGGGAGGCAACGCGACCGTGTGGCGGGCCTGGGACCAGAAGATGCAACGGTTCGTCGCGGTCAAGGTGCTCAAGGAGTCGTTCGGGGCGTCCAACAACAACGTGGACCGATTCGGCCGGGAGGCGATCATCGTCGGCGGGCTGTCCTCGCCGAACATCATCGTCGTGCACGACCAGGGCCGGAAGGCGGTCGTGGAACACCGCACCGCTCCCGGGGCGACCGGGGCGACCGAGTCGGAGCCGGGCGATCACGAACGGCTCGATCCCGCGACCCGGGTGTTCACCCACGAGGCCGAGACGGTGCACCACGACGCGCAGATCACCTCCGCGCTCGGCCCGGGACCGGGCGACCTGCGCCGGACCGACGGCAAGGTCATGTACCTGGCGATGGAGCTGATCACCGGTCGCTCGATGGCCCAGCTCGTCGCGGACGGCGCGTGGTTGCCCCTGGGGCATGTGGTCGGCTGGGGGATCCAACTCTGCGACGGCCTGGACGTGGCGCACGCGGGCGGCGTGCTGCATCGCGACATCAAGCCCGCGAACGTCATGGTGACCTCGCGCGGCGTGGTCAAGGTGCTCGACTTCGGCATAGCGCGCTACATGGAGAAGGTTTCCTCGCGCGCGGGCATCACGATGCCCGGCAGCATGATCGGCACACCCGCCTACATGTCGCCCGAGCAGATCCTCGGCGGTCGCATCGACGGCCGGGCCGACCTGTACAGCGTCGGCTGCGTGCTGCACGAGTTGTTGACCGGTGCGCCGCCGTTCGGCCTGGATCGGCCGCATTCGATGATGACCGCCCACCTGCAGCGGCCGCCCGAGTCGGTCCGCAACACCCGGCTGGAGGTGCCCGAGGACCTGGCCGCGCTCGTGCTCGCGCTGCTCGCCAAACGACCGGAGAACCGCCCGGCGAGTGCGGCCGAGGTGCGCGATCGACTGTTGGAGCTGTCGGTCGTACCACCGCGCAACCTCGCGCCGCAGCCGTGGGGGATACCGGCCTCGGACCCGATCGCGTCGATGGATCCGCAGCCGACCCAGGACCTGCCGGTCCGGCTGGTCTCCGAGACGACCGACTCGCGCCCGGTCCGCGCGAGCGATTCGCTGCAGGTGTTGCGGGCCGAACTCGGGCAGCGCATGCGCGCGTTCGGCGTGGACCACCCGGATACCCTGCTGCTGCGCGAGCAGTTGGCCGCGCGGCTGGGCAAGGACGGGGACCCGCTCGCGGCGATCACGCTGCTGCGCGGGGTGATCTCCGACGGCGGGCGGTTGCGCGGCGCGCTGTCCCCGGACACGCTGCGGGCCCGGCGGGCGCTGGCGCACTGGACCGGGGAGGCGGGCCGGCCGGCCGAGGCGGCGCAGTTGTTGAAGAACCTGCTCCAGGACCAGGTCCACGTGCTGGGCACCGACCACCTGGAAACCCTGCGGGTGCGCCGCGAACGGGCTCGCCGGGACGGCGAGGCGGGCAACTTCGTCGGCGCGGTGCTGCACCTGCGTGCGCTCGTCCCGGACGTGATCCGGGTGCTGGGCCCCAATCACGAGCTGGTCATCGAGGTCTGGGACGACCTCACCTACTGGGAGCACCGCCTCGACGGCTACGGCTTCCGGGACGAGGCGTGAGGCAACGCGCTTGGCGTCACAGGGTCAGCATGTCCCGCAGTTCGCGCTTGAGTACCTTGCCCACCGCGTTCCGCGGCAGCGCCCGCTCGGTGAATCGCACCAGCGTGGGCACCTTGAACGCGGCGAGCCGGCGCGCCACGTGCCCGCGCAGTTCGGCCGCGGTGACCGCGCCCGCCACGTGCAGCCGGACCACGGCGGCCACCTCCTCGCCCAGATCGTGGTGCGGCACCCCGACCACCGCGACGTCGGCGATGGCCGGATGCTCGAACAGGACCGCCTCGACCTCGGCCGAGTAGACGTTCTCGCCGCCGCGGATGATCACGTCCTTGAGCCGGTCCACCACGTACAACAGGCCCTCGGCGTCGACGTAGCCCAGGTCCCCGGTGCGGAACCACCCGTCCGGGAACGCCTCCTCGCTCTCCCGCGGTCGGTTCCAGTAGCCGCGCACCACCTGCGGGCCGCGGAAGCGGATCTCCCCGGTTTGCCCGGTCGGCAACTCCTGGCCGGTCAGCGGATCGGCCACCCGCAGATCCACCGTGGGCACCGGCCGGCCGACGCTGTCCGGATTGGCGTGGTAGTCGTCGCCCGAATTCGCCACCACCACGCACGTGGTCTCGGTCATCCCGTAGGCGTTCAACGGCACGATGGGGTTGCCGGACATGGCGCCCACCCGCCCGACCAGGTCCGGCGGCACCGGCGAGCCGCCCGTCCCCAGGCTGGTCAGGCTGGACAGGTCGCGCCCGGCCCGCAGCGGTGATTCGACCAGCCGGCGCAGCAGCGTGGGCACCATGTTGGCGGTGGTGATGCGCTCGGTCTCGATCAACTCCAGCGCCGTGGCGGTGTCCCAGTGGTGCAGCAGACACAGCTTGGCGCCCTGCGCGGCACCGATGTACAGCCCGGCCAGTCCGGCGATGTGGAAGAACGGGTAGACCTGCAGATTGCTCGGCGTCGGCAGCCCCGCGCCCGATTCCTCGAACACGGCCGGCCCCTTGGCCAACTCGGCGGTGGGCAGGCCCAGTCGGGCCAGCCCGATGGCCTTCACGAGCTGCATCGTGTGCAGGTTGGTGGTGTGGTTGTGGTGCGTGGCCACCGCGCCCTTGGGCCTCCCGGTGGTGCCGGAGGTGTACAGGATGGTCGCGTCGTCGAACGGCTGCGGCCCCTGCGCCGGCAGCGCGCACTCGCCGGTGAAGGTGCGCAGCAGCGCGGACAGGTCCCGCTCGCCCGCGACCGGCGGCTCCTCGGGACGGACCACCAGCACCTCGGGCGCCGTGCTCGGATCCAGGTGCCCGCGGATCAGCTCGGCCCGTTCGCCGTCGCAGATCAGCACCGTGCTGCCGGAGTCCTCGACGGCGTACCGAAGCTCGTCGGCGGTCCACCACGCGTTGAGCGGCACCGCGACCGCGCCCATCACCTGGGTCGCCCAGAACGCGAGCGGCCATTCGAGGTGGTTGCGCATCGCGATGGCCACCCGGTCGCCGCGCCGCACACCGCACTCGACGGCCAGGAACCGGGCCAGGTGGGCGACCAGTCGATGCTGCTCGGCGTAGTCGATCCGCTCGCCGTCGGCGACCAGCGCGTCCCGGGTCCCGTACGCCGCCAGGTCCTCGAAGACCGCGCGCAGCGTCGGCGGGGCCTTGCTCAGGACCCGCCAGGGGATGCCGTCGTGGACGACCCTCTCGATCGCGTAGGCCGATTCGGGTCCGGTGAGTTCGGCCAGGGCCTGTGTCCGATCCAGCATCCGGTGGGTCCACCTCCTGCACGCTGCGCGCGACTGGTACCGGGGTAGGAGCCCATCAAAGCTAGTGCGGAGATCGCACTGCGGGAACCCTGGCAATCGACATGATCACCCGGCAGGGTGGCCGAACGGGTACCACCGGCACGTGCGCCAACCGGGGAGCTTGCGTGGACTACGAGCAGATCTCGACGTCGGTCGAGGACAACGTGCTGACCGTGACGCTGGACCGGCCGGAGCGGCTGAACGCGTACACCCACCGGATGCGGCAGGAGATCTCGCACGCGTTGGACCGGGCGGACGCGGACGACGAGGTCCGCGTGGTGGTGTTCACCGGAAGCGGGCGGGCCTTTTGCGCGGGAGCGGACCTGGAGCTGGGCGCCGACTCGTTCGACCCGGGCGTACACGCGCGCCGATTCGAGGACGCGGTGGACGACGCGGACGCGTTCCGCGACGACGGCGGGCGACTGGTGTTGCGGATGTACCGCTCGAAGAAGCCGCTGATCGCGGCGATCAACGGTCCGGCGGTGGGCGTGGGCGCGACCATGACGCTGCCGATGGACATCCGGATCGCCTCCTCGGCCGCCCGGTTCGGCTTCGTCTTCGCCCGGCGCGGGATCACCCCCGACGGGTGTTCGACCTGGTTCCTGCCGCGGGTGGTGGGTCTGGATCGGGCCCTCGAATGGTGCTTCACCGGCCGGGTCTTCGACGCGGCGGAGGCGAAGGAGGCCGGCCTGATCCGCGAGGCGGTGCCGCCGGAGGACCTGCTCCCGCGTGCTCGCGAGGTGGCCCGCACGATCGCGGAGAACACCCCGGCGGTGGCCATCGCCCTGACCCGGCGGTTGTTGTGGGGCATGCAGACCGTCCCCGACCCGGAAACCGCCCACCTGCACGAGTCCCGCGCGCTGCACTGGACCGGCGGCTCGGCCGACGTCCGGGAGGGTGTGCAAGCCTTCCTGGAAAAACGCCGGCCCGACTTCCCTCTCCGGGTCGGCACCGACCTCCCGGACCTGCCCGGCCTGCCCTGACCGCGCGCGGTGCACCCGCCGGTTTGGGGCCGCCCGGGGTGTGTTCGGGGGTGTGTCGGTGGCCGCACTCGGATGGCCCTTACAGCTTGTTGTGTTTTGCAACTGTTTCGGGCACTCTTGGCGCACATTCAGGGCGCGTGGCGGTTGAGGAGCAAGGCGATGTCGGAGAGCGTTGAGCGGCGAGTGGTCCGTGAGGTCGGTGCGGCCACCCGGCTGATTCGGCTGTTGATGGCTCCCCCGTTGCAGGCGGCGGGGATCACCCAGGCGGAATACCACCTGCTGGCCCACCTGGAGGAACGCGGCACCTCCACCGGCAAGGAACTCGCCTGCCGGCTGAGCCTGGACAAGACCACCATCAGCCGACAGCTCACCGCGCTCGAGGAGGCCCGGCTGATCACCCGGACCACCGATCCCGGCAACCGCCGGTCGCACCTGATCACCCTCACCGACGCCGGCCACCTGCGGCTGGCCGACGCCCGCCAACGCAGCCTCGCGGTGATGGCGGAACGGTTCGCCTCCTGGCCCGAGGAGGAACTGGGCGCCCTCGCCGACCACCTGGCCCGGTTCAACGACATCCTGCGCGGCGACACGGCCGAACCCGCCGCACCGGGACGGCGGGAACAGCACCAACAACCGCAGCAGTAGTCGGGCCGCCCGGACGGACGGCCCGCCCTGGGCTCTGCCGGTCGGGCGGCGCGGCCCCACCGGACCGGGCCTAGTTGTCCGCCACCCTGGGGTGCACCCGCGGACGGGCCCGGTATACGTCGTAGACGCCCTGGACTCGGCGCAGCGCCCGCAACAGTTTCGGCAGCGTCGCGAGGTCGGCCAGGCGGATCGTGTAGGTCTGGCGTACGCGCATCTGCTGCGGCGGCGCGATCGAGGCCGAGGTGATGTCGGCGCCCTCCGCGTCGATCGCGGCGGTCACGTCGGCGAGCAGCCGGGGGCGGTCCAGGGCCTCGATCTGCACGGTGACCCGGTAGCCCTGGTCGGCCTGGTGCGGCAGCCACGACGCGGCGACCACGTCGCGGCCCGCGCGGCGCATCTGTTGCACGTTGGTGCAGTCGGCCCGGTGGACCGCGACGGTGCCGCCGCGGATCACGAAGCCGGCGAGTTCGTCCGGCGGGACCGGGGTGCAGCAGCGGGCCAGTCGCACCGGCGCTCCGGGCGATCCCGGCACGCTGACCACGGCCTCGCCGGGGTCGGACAGTGGGCGCCTGGTCCGTACCGGGGCCTGCGCGGCGTCGCCGGGGGGCCCGGCCGGGGCCGGGACGGTCGCGGGTGCGCTCTGGGCGGCCTCGCCGGCGGCGGCCAGATTGCCCAGCGGCGGGGCCAGCAGGGGGTCGATCCGACCCTCCAGGCCCTGCGGGTACTTGGCCAGCCAGGCTTCGATCGCGACTCGGGCCAGCGGGCTGCGGACGAACGAGAGCCATTCCTTGGACGGTGCCGCGGCGCCGGGCGGGGCGGTGATGATGGACACCGTCTCGCCGTCCGCCAGGACGGAACTCAGGGCCACCAGGCGGCCGTTGATCTGCGCGCCGATACATCGGTGGCCGGTCTGCTCGTCGATCGCATAGGCCGCGTCCACACACGTGGACCCGGCGGGCAGGGTGAGCGGGCGGCCACCGGGGGTGAACACCAGGAGCTCGCGGTCCGCCGACAGGTCGGCGGTCAGCGAGCTCCAGAAGACGTGCGCGTCCGGGATGCCGCCCTGCCACGCGAGCAGTCGGTGCAGCCACGCGAGCTGCTCGGGGGCATCCGGCCCGGTGTCCGGTTTGCCGGTGTGCGCGACCACGCCGAACTCGGCCAGGCGATGCATGCGCCGGGTACGGATGAGCACCTCGACCTTGTCGCCCTCGGGCAGCGTGATCGCGGTGTGCAGCGACTGGTAGAGGTTGAACTTGGGGGTGGCGATGTAGTCCTTGAACTCGCCCGCGATCGGCGACCAGCAGGTGTGCAGTACGCCGAGCGCGCCGTAACAGTCGGTGTCCGCGTCCACCACGATCATCAGCCGGGAGAGGTCGAACGGACCCAGTTCCTCGCGCCCGCGCCGCTTTTGTACTCGGCGTACGGATACGTGGTGCCGCGCGCGCGGCGATACCTCCGCCTCGATCCCGGCATCGCGCAGCGCGCGTTTGACGGTCGTGCACAGCTTGGACACGGCCTCGTCGGTGGCCGCCTGGCTCGCGCCGACGGTGCGCGCGGTCGCGGCGTGCTCCTCGGGCCGGAGCGTGGCGAAGACGATGTCCTCCAGCTCCGACTTGAGCACGTGGATGCCCAACCGCTCAGCGAGCGGGATGAACACCTCCTGCGTGGCCTCGGCGGTGCGGATCTGGCTGGCCCGGCGGCGATATCGGATCGTGCGCATGTTGTGCAGCCGGTCGGCCAGCTTGATCACCGTCACCCGCAGGTCCCGGCCGGTGGCCACGATGATCTTGCGCATCGTCTCGGCCTCGGCCCGGTCGCCCAGGTCGACCCGCTCCAGCTTGGTCACCCCGTCGACCAGGTGCGTGACGTCGTCGCCGAACGCCGCGCGGACCTCTTCCAGGGTCAGGTCGGTGTCCTCGACGGTGTCGTGCAGCAGCGCCGCGACCAGCGTCGTGCTGTCCGCGCCCAGCTCGGCCAGGATGGTGGCCACCGCGAGCGGGTGGGTGATGTACGGCTCGCCGCTCTTGCGCATTTGCCCGCGATGGGACAACTCCGCGACCGCGTACGCCTCCTGAATGGCCGTCACGTCAGCCTTCGGGTGGTGCACCCGATGCACCTGGAGCAGCGGTTCGACCGCGTCCGGCGTGCGTCGGCGGCTTCCGGTGAGGAAGGTGACCGCGGCCAGACCCAGTCGTTGGATGGGTTGTTGGACAGGCCGGCGGGAGAGTCGTCCGACGCGGTCGGACATGCTCCGGCTCGGAACGTCACCCTCGGCTCGCGGCGCACCCTTGGGCACACCCGCACCGGCCGGCGGGTCGAGTCCCCCGATCGTCATGCGGCACCTCCGGCAGCTACCCCCGGAGTCGCCCCCGGTGATTCATGCTACCGACAACAACACGGACCGTGTCCGCGTGATGTCGCCCGTCACACACGATCACCCGCACGGATCACGGCGCCCGTTTCGGATGATGGTGAAGAGGCCAGCCTAACCCCTCGGGATCTTGTCCGGGTGCGCACCCGCCGGGCTCGGGGGGCGCACCCGGCGCGCGACGGGTGTGCGGGTCGCGATGGCCGGGCGTCAGTTCCCGTCGGCGCGCTCCCAGTAGGTGCCGGCGATCATCGCCTCGATCAGGCCGCGGTGCAGCACCGTCTCGTCCAGGTCGGCCGGTTGCTCACGCTCGCCGAAGTGCCATTGACGGTGCGCGATGCGGGCCATCACCACACCGTGCCGCACCGCCGCGTACATCTCGAAGTACCGCATGTCGCGCGGTGCGTAACCGGTGAGCTTCTCGTATTGGGCGCACACGTCCTCGGTGCGCATGAGGTCGGGCAGGCCCGGCATCCCGTAGCGGGTGGCGATGTCCTGGAAGAACGCGTGGATGAAGATCATCCAGGCGATGTCCAGCTCGCGCGGGCCGACGGCGGCCATCTCCCAGTCCAGGACCGCGGTCGGCTCGAAGTCCACGTACAGGATGTTGCCGATCCGTGCGTCGCCCCAGCTGATCACGTCCGGGCCGACCTCGGCCGGGAAGTTGTCCTCCAGCCAGGCGAACGCACGGTCCAGGAGCGGGACGCGCTGCCCCTCGATGCCCCACTCGTAGAACGCGCGCAGGTCGTCCAGATGCCGGCGCAGCGCGGTCTCCCCGGCACCGTCGTACTGGAGGAAGGCCAGTTCCTCGGGAGTCACGGCGATTTCGTGGATCGCGGCGACGACGGCGACGGACTCCTCCTGGAGCCGGCGGCGCTGCTCGGGCGTGGCCGCGAGCATCCAGCCGTCGATCGTGTACGGCATCACGTCCGGCGGCGCGGCGCCCTCGGCCCGGCGCATCACGAAGAACGGGGCGCCGAGCGGACCCTCGTCCGGCTCGTTCCACAGCAGCGCGGGCACCGGGATCGAACAACGCTCGCCGACCAGGGTCAGTACCGCGTACTGCTTGTCCAGGTCGTAGGTCGGGAAGACCGGCTTGGCGTCCATCGACGGCCGCATCCGCACCACGCAGCGCTCGGTGCGGCGCTCGCCGGCCACGGTCCAGGTCGCGTCGAACAGCAGCGTCTCGCTGGACATGCCGTTGCCGGAGGGGGCCTTGAGCTCGGAGATCTCCGGCGCCGCGCCCTCGGGCAGGCGGCCGGTCAACCAGGCGAGCAGTTGATCGTGCACCGTCGCCAGGTCCCGCGTACTCGTCTGCGGACGGGTGACCTCGTCGGAGTCGGACACGACAACCTCCGGTATCCATGTCGCAAGGTGCGACCGGCGCGGCCGGGCGTCCCTGCCGACGTCCGGTCCCCGCCCTGTTGTCGGCGGCTGCCCTGCCCCGCCACAAAAGTGAAACACGTTCTATCATGTGTGACACGTGTCATCAATGGCCGCGAGAGCGGGCATCGGCCGGGATCCCTCGGACGCGGTGCCGGGCTCGGGCAACGGGTGTTGCAGACTGGACGGATGCCCTCAACCCCCACCACGGTCCGCCGGCGCCCGCGCTGGTGGACCGAGTTGCTGCTGATCGCGGTGCTGTACGAGGCGTACTCGCTCAGTCGGCTCGTGGTCCGCGGCGACGTGGACGCCGCGATGCGCAACGCCGAGCGAATACTGCACGTCGAATCGCTCACCCACCTCGATCCCGAACGGCTGCTCAACCAGGTCGTCACCAACCACGTGTTCATCGGCGTGGTCTGCGACTACGCGTACGCGACGCTGCACTACGTGGTGACCCCGCTGGTGCTGTTCTGGCTGTGGCGGTCCCGACCGGAGCGCTACCGGGGCGCGCGCACCACGCTGGCGATCGCGACCGTGGTCTCGCTGGCGGGCTTCATGCTCTTCCCGACCGCGCCGCCGCGGATGATCGACGGCTTCACCGACACCATGGCGCACTTCGCGTCCTGGGGCTGGTGGGGCGAGGGCGCGAGTGCGCCGCGCGGCATGGAGCACATGACCAACGAGTACGCGGCGATGCCGTCCCTGCACGTCGGCTGGGCCGCGTGGTGCGGGTGGCAGTTGTGGCGGCACGGTCGCGGTCGGGGGCTGCGGGTCCTGGGCGTGCTGTACCCGCTCTTCGTGGTCGTGGTGGTGTTGGGCACCGCGAACCACTACCTCGCGGACGTGGTCGCGGGACTCGCGGTGATGGGGCTGGGCGCGCTCGCGTCGCCGTGGGTCCTGCGCGGCGCGGACCGGGTACGCAACGGGGTGGCGATGCGCCGAGCGGGGTCGGAAAAGTCTGTTCAACCGATCGAGGTCGATCAAAGAAACGCCGCTTGATCACGCCGAATCGCGATCGAAAAACGATTTCGATCAAGATCGGCCGGATACGACTTCCGAACGTCGCTTGCCTCCCAGGCAAGCGGTACCTTCTGGGTGTTCCCGCGCCCGGCAACGGCAAGGATTCCGTCATCGGGCACATGCCGATCGGACAATCCGCCACAACGGCGGACGAACCCGGTCGGGCTCGGCCTGACAGGCCCGGACCCCGCATGGTGGACGGAGGGTACGGCGAACCGGAGACGGGGCCGGCAGGCGACGACAGCGGGGAGCGGTAATGCGAATCAGCGCCGTGGTGTTCGACGTGGGCGAGACCCTGGTCGACGAAACGCGGGAATACGGCACGTGGGCCGACTGGCTCGGAGTGCCCCGACACACGTTCGCGGCCACCTTCGGGGCGGTGATCGCGCAGGGCCTCGACTATCGCGAGGTGTTCCAGCGCTTTCGGCCCGGCTTCGATCTGACCGCGGAACGAGCCGCGCGCACCGCGGCGGGCTTTCCCGAATGGTTCGGCGAGGAAGACCTCTACGCCGACACCCGACCGTGCCTGAAGGCCCTGCGCGACCAGCGCCTGTGGCTCGGCGTGGTCGGCAATCAGACCGTGAACGCGGGCGTCATCCTGCGCGGCCTCGACCTGGGCGTGGACCTGCTCGCGACCTCCGACGACTGGGGCATCAGCAAGCCCGAGCCCGCCTTCTTCGAGCGCCTCGTGGCCGAGTGCCCGTGCCCCGCCGAGGAGATCCTCTACGTCGGCGACCGCCTCGACAACGACGTCCGCCCGGCCCACCTCACCGGCCTCCGCACCGCCCACGTCCGCCGCGGCCCCTGGGGCTACCTCACCGCCGACGACCCCGAACTCCTCGCGGTCACCGACCTACGCCTGGAATCCCTCGGCGAACTCCCCGCCGCAGTAGCCCGCATCAACGGCATCACGGAACCGTGACCGGCCACCCCAACACAAACCGGCCGGGCAACAAACCAACGAGCCCGGCCGGCCCGACAGACTCCACCCCGACCGGCACCTGCGGCCAACCCACTCAACCTCGCCGACGCCCGAGGCCACACAGCCCGGCCGACGCTTGAGGCCAACCAGCCTCGCCGGCGCATGAGGCAAATCAGCCCGGCCGGCGCTTGAGGCCACTCAGCCTCGCCGGCGCTTGAGGCAAACCAAACCGGACCTGTCGATTGTACACATCAGAC